>NZ_JBWKDK010000033.1:0-76703 GCF_056436005.1 Streptomyces sp. NPDC043854 | reverse complement strand
CGGCCGGCGCCGGACAGCGGCGGCCCGCTGCGCAGGCGGCTGCGGCGCGCGCTGGTCGGTGTCCGGCACATCCGCTTCGACTGACGCCGGCGCGGGGGGGGGGGGGGGGGGGGGGGGGGCGTGGGGGGGGGGGGGGGGGGGGGGGGGGGGTTCCCCCCCCCCCCCCCCCCCCCCCGCCGCTTCAGAGCGGGGACCGGGGACCGGGTCGGCCATCGGCCCCGCGAGGTTGGCGTCGGACCGCACGGTGTCACTCTCCTCGGCATCGGGCTCGCGATGAACAGAGCCTGCCATGCCACCGGGGCCGCGAACCAGCGGGGCCCGTACTCCTGTGGATGAATCCACAGATGTGGACAACTCCGTCCCCCCTCCATCCCTGGAGGACCGAGGGGGCGCGGCTGCCCGGCCGCGACTGATGATTCCGTGCAGCAGAGAGCGACGTTTCACGTGAAACACGATGCCGGGACGGAGCCGACGGGCCTCTACGACACTCCCAAATCCGCCCCTATAGGGCCCAACGCCCTACGGAGGGGGTGTGGAGAGCCACAGGCCGGGGCCGCTCCTACCGGCGCCGACGCGAACGCCCCACCCGGGCCGCCTTGGCCCGCTTGGCCGCGAACCGCACGCCACCGGGGCTCTCCCCGACCTCGACCCGCACCACCGTCGACATCGGGTCCACCACACCCGCGCCGACCTGGAGCACCGAGGTCTTCACCACACCCAGCTTCGTCAGCGCGACCTTCGCCGCCGCCAGCTCCTCCTCGGCGGTGTCGCCCTTGAGCGCCAGCATCTCGCCGTACGGGCGCAGCAGCGGCACGCCCCAGCCGGCGAGGCGGTCCAGCGGGGCCACCGCCCGCGCCGTCACCACATGCACCGGCTGTACCTTGCCGAGCATCTCCTCGGCCCGGCCGCGCACAACCGTGACGTGGTCCAGGCCCAGTAGCTCCACGGCCTCCTGGAGAAAGGTCGTGCGTCGGAGCAGCGGCTCCAGCAGCGTGATCTTCAGGTCACGGCGGACCAGGGCCAGGGGGATACCGGGCAGGCCGGCGCCCGAGCCCACATCGCACACGGTAACGCCCTCGGGCACCACCTCCGACAGGACCGCACAGTTCAGCAGGTGCCGCTCCCACAGGCGCGGCACCTCACGCGGGCCGATCAGGCCGCGCCGGACCCCTGCGTCCGCGAGCAGCTCCGCATACCGCACAGCTTCCGGGAAAAACTCGCCGAACACCGCGCGCGCCTCTTCCGGCGCCGGGGGAAGCTCCGCTGCCTCCGTCACGGGGACCGTCCTTCCGTATTGCGTACCGCGCGATCGTGGAAAACGCACTGGTACTGCCAGGCTGACAAACATCGGCCCCGCCTGCGACACAGACGGGGCCGAACACTCGGGGTGGGGATCAGGCCGGGAGCACAACGACGAAGCGCTGCGGCTCCACGCCCTCCGACTCGCTCCGCAGACCGGCTGCCGCCACGGCGTCGTGGACGACCTTCCGCTCGAACGGAGTCATCGGGGCCAGCTTCAGCGGCTCGCCGGACGCCTTCACATCGGCCGCCGCCTTGGCGCCCAGCGCCGCAAGCTCCTGGCGCTTCTTGGCGCGGAATCCGGCGATGTCCAGCATCAGGCGGCTGCGGTCCCCGGTCTCACGGTGCACGGCGAGGCGGGTCAGCTCCTGGAGGGCCTCCAGGACCTCGCCGTCGCGGCCCACGAGCTTCTGGAGGTCGCGGCTGCCGGAGTCGCTGACGATCGAGACCGAGGCCCGGTCGGCCTCGACGTCCATGTCGATGTCACCGTCGAGGTCGGCGATGTCGAGCAGACCCTCGAGGTAGTCGGCCGCGATCTCACCCTCCTGCTCGAGGCGGGTCAGGGTGTCGCCACTCTCAGCGGCGGCGGTGGTGGTGCCTTCCGTCACGGGAGGGACTCCTTCGTTACTTCTTGGAAGAGGGCTTGGAGGGCGTCTGACGCTGCGCCTTCGTCTGGCGCTTCGGCTGCTGCCGCTTCGGCGCGCCGCTGCTCGCCGCGTCCGAGTCCGCCGTGGCCACCGAGCTCTTGATCACAGAGCCGTCCGCCTGGGCGGCCAAGCCCTGCTTCGTCAGGGTTGCGATGAACTTGCGCTCGATGTCGTTGCGGTCCGGGCCCTTGGCCACGATCGCGGCGACGATCTTCTTCTTGCCGCGGCCCTTGACCTGTCCGTGCGAGCCGACGGACTTGAGCAGCCGCGTCAGGTACTGGTCCTGCGCCTTGCTGCCCGGCGTCGGGTTCTGGTTGATCACGTACATCTGCTGGCCCATGGTCCAGACGTTGGTGGTCAGCCAGTAGACGAGGACACCGACGGGGAAGTTGATACCCATGACGGCGAAGATCACCGGGAAGATGTACATCAGCATCTTCTGCTGCTGCATGAACGGCGTCTTGACCGTGAGGTCGACGTTCTTCTGCATCAGCTGACGCTGGGTGTAGAACTGCGACAGCGACATCAGGATGATCATGATCGCGGTCACGATCCGGACGTCCGTCAGCGAGGCGCCGAGAGCGGCGACCTTCTCCGGGCTGTCCATGAACTTGGCGGCGATCGGCGCACCGAAGATCTTCGCCTCGCGGGCGCTGTCGACCAGCTGCTGGTCCATCACGCCGATTTGCTTGCCGTCGGCGATGTTCGCGAGCACGTGGTACAGCGCGAAGAAGAACGGCGACTGCGCCAGGATGGGAAGGCACGAAGAGAGCGGGTTGGTACCCGTCTCCTTGTACAGCTTCATCATCTCTTCGGACTGACGCTGCTTGTCGTTCTTGTAGCGCTCCTGGATCGCCTTCATCTTCGGCTGGAGCGCCTGCATGCCCCGCGTCGCCTTGATCTGCTTCACGAAGAGCGGGATCAGGCAGATACGGATCAGGATCACCAGGGACACGATGGACAGGCCCCAGGCCCACCCGCTGTCCGGCCCGAAGATCGCACCGTACAGCGAGTGGAACTGGACGATGATCCACGAGACGGGTGTGGTGATAAAGCTGAACAGACTGGCAATCGTGTCCACTAATCAGGCTCCTTGAGCATTGCGAGATCTACGCAACGCAGTGCGCAGCTGCTCGTGCCAACGCGGGCGTTTACGAGGTGGGACATGATCGACACCGCCCGCGGACCACGGGTTGCACCGCAGGATCCGCCAGGCGGTGAGAACGGTCCCCTTCACCGCACCATGCCGGTCGATGGCCGTGAACCCGTAGCGCGAGCACGAGGGGTAGTAACGGCACACCGGGCCGAGCAGCGGACTGATGGTCCACTGGTACAGCTTGATCAAAGCGAGCAGCGGGTACTTCATCGAGCTGCGCCTCCCAGGAGCCGCAGCAGAGCGGCATCCAGGTCCTTGGCCAGGTCCTCGAGGCCGGCATCACCCGATCCGGGCAATGCCCTCACCACCACCAGGCTACCGGCGGGCAGGCTGGAGAGCCGCTCGCGTACGAGATGGCGGAGGCGGCGCTTCACCCGGTTCCGGACGACGGCGCCACCCACGGCCTTGCTGACGACGAAACCCGCACGGGTCGAGGGATCTGTCTCCCCCGACCCGTGCGGGTCCGTTGCACCGCTTGTACGTAGGTGGACGACGAGGAGCGGGCGACCGGCCCTGCGGCCTCGGCGCACCGCGCTCGCGAAGTCCTCGCGCCGCCTCAGCCGATTTTCGGGAGACAGCACGACGTCACGACCTGCGCGAGTTACGCGGAAAGGGCAGCGCGGCCCTTGCTGCGGCGGTTCGCCAGGATGGCGCGGCCGGCACGGGTACGCATCCGCAGGCGGAAGCCGTGGGTCTTCGCACGACGACGGTTGTTCGGCTGGAAGGTGCGCTTGCTCACTCGGGGGCTCCAGAAAATGAATCGTTGTGGCGGGACATCGCCTGGCTGTCACCGTGCGCCCACGAGGAAGCTAGCTCGCGTGTTCGCCCGAGTGGCACCGCTCAACGACCACAATCAGTGATCCTCGCCCATCGGTAGGCAGGCGGCAGCAGCCATCGACAACTCGACCTCGTTACGGTACGCGCGGCTAAGCCATCCGGTCAAACCGAGGCGACGCCGCCCCGCGCTGTGCACAGCCTGTGGACAACGACTTGAACCGTACCGGTCGCGCTGACTACCGTTGTCTGACCCCGGATTTTTTGTCCCGACCGTCCCAAAGAACCACACATTCGTGGGACCCCCTGTGAGAGAGCGTGCCCTGTGGCTGACGTACCTGCCGATCTTGCCGCAGTGTGGCCACGGGTGCTCGAGAAGCTCCTGGGGGAAGGACAGCAGGCGGTCGAACCGAAGGACCAGCAGTGGGTCGAGCGCTGCCAGCCCCTGGCCCTCGTCGCCGACACCGCGCTGCTCGCCGTCCCCAATGAATACGGAAAGCGCGTCCTCGAAGGCCGCCTCGCCCCGCTGATCAGCGATGCGCTCAGCCGCGAGTGCGGCCGCCCCATCCGCATCGCCATCACCGTGGACGACTCCGGCGGCGAGCCCGCGCCGCCGGCCCCGCCCGCTCCGCAGCGCAGCGATTCGTACGAGCCGTACGGCGGGCAGCGCCCCGGAGGCCACACCGGGCCCGGCCCGGGCGACGACCAGCTGCCCACCGCCCGCCCCGCGTACCCGGACTACCAGCAGCCGCGCCCCGAGCCCGGCGCCTGGCCCCGCGGCGGCCAGCAGGACGACTTCGGCTGGCAGCAGCCGCGCCTCGGCGGCTTCCCCGAGCGCGACCCGTACGCCTCCCCGCAGCCGGGCTACCTCCAGCAGCCCGAGTCCGGCGGCTACGACCAGAGCCCCTACGAGCAGCAGCCGTACGAGTCGTCTCCGTACGAGCCCCAGCAGCCGCGCCCCTATGAACAGCAGTACGAGCCTTCGGGTCCGCGCCCGGGGCCCGGCCGGTCGGCGCCGCCGCCGGCCCCGTCCGGCGGCTCCACCTCGGGTCCGCTGGAGCCGACCGCCCGGCTGAACCCGAAGTACCTCTTCGACACCTTCGTCATCGGTGCCTCGAACCGCTTCGCGCACGCCGCGGCGGTGGCCGTCGCCGAGGCGCCGGCCAAGGCCTACAACCCGCTCTTCATCTACGGGGAGTCGGGCCTCGGCAAGACGCACCTGCTGCATGCCATCGGGCACTACGCGCGGAGCCTCTACCCGGGCACCCGCGTGCGGTACGTGAGCTCGGAGGAGTTCACCAACGAGTTCATCAACTCCATCCGCGACGGCAAGGGCGACGCCTTCCGCAAGCGGTACCGCGAGATGGACATCCTGCTCGTCGACGACATCCAGTTCCTGGCGAGCAAGGAGTCGACGCAGGAGGAGTTCTTCCACACCTTCAACACGCTCCACAACGCCAACAAGCAGATCGTGCTGTCCTCCGACCGGCCGCCCAAGCAGCTGGTCACCCTGGAGGACCGGCTCCGCAACCGCTTCGAGTGGGGCCTGATCACCGACGTCCAGCCGCCCGAGCTGGAGACCCGGATCGCGATCCTGCGCAAGAAGGCGGTCCAGGAGCAGCTCAACGCCCCGCCGGAGGTACTGGAGTTCATCGCCTCACGCATCTCGCGCAACATCCGCGAGCTGGAGGGGGCGCTGATCCGGGTCACGGCCTTCGCGAGCCTGAACCGGCAGCCGGTCGACCTGGGACTGACCGAGGACGTCCTCAAGAACCTGATCCCCGGGGGCGAGGACTCGGCGCCCGAGATCACGGCCTCGGACATCATGGCGGCCACGGCCGACTACTTCGGCCTGACGGTGGACGACCTGTGCGGCTCTTCGCGCAGCCGCGTCCTGGTCACCGCCCGGCAGATCGCGATGTACCTGTGCCGAGAGCTCACGGACCTGTCCCTGCCGAAGATCGGGGCGCAGTTCGGCGGGCGGGACCACACCACCGTCATGCACGCGGACCGCAAGATCCGCGCTCTGATGGCGGAGCGGCGCTCCATCTACAACCAGGTCACCGAGCTGACCAACCGCATCAAGAACGGCTGAGCCCGCCGCATCAGGCACCCGGCATCCGGCACCCGCCGTCCACGTCCGCTCTGCAGCGACATCGGCATCGGCATCGGCCGTCTGCATCCGTCCGCATCCGACGGGCCGTCAACGGCCCGTCGGCGCCTCCCCAAACGCATCCACAGGGCGCTTCCGGAGTAATCCGGGGGCGCCCTTCTTCGCACGCGCGCCCCCGGTCTGTTCGAATACGCCCCCTGGGA
Source organism: Streptomyces sp. NPDC043854 (assembly GCF_056436005.1). Lineage (NCBI taxonomy): Bacteria > Bacillati > Actinomycetota > Actinomycetes > Kitasatosporales > Streptomycetaceae > Streptomyces > Streptomyces sp. NPDC043854. The sequence goes on along the minus strand of NZ_JBWKDK010000033.1, from coordinate 70,511 downwards.
AGCAACTTGTCCACAGATTGCGGAACTTTCTTCAGTCCACAGGTTGGGGACCGGTTTCCTCGCCCACAATCTGTCCACAGGCCTTCCGATTGAGGGCCCATCAGGCCAGCTCACAGGCCTGTGGAATTGTGCGTGAGAGATGTCCACAGCCTGTGGACGAAGGATTCATCCACAGGCTCGTCCACTGCGTTGTCCACCGCTCACCCACAGGTTGCCCCATCCTGTGCACAGGTTCCGGCGGGTTACCCACACCGCTGTCCACTGTTCGGCAACCGGGTGCCCCTCCTCACCACCCGGAGTGAAAGCCGTCACACAGAAGTCGACGTTTGGGCTGTGGAGTACTTGGGGAAAGCTGGGGACACACCTGTGGAGTAGTCCGGGTCACCTGGGGATGGCCTGTGCAGAACTTTCTGTTCTCCACAGCACCCCCCTGTTGTCCACTGGTGCCACCCACAGGGCATGGGGATAAAAAACCGGGCCTGACCTGCGGCGACGGGCTTATCCACGGTTTCCACAGGCCCTACTACTACCCCCAAGGACAGTTAGGCCGGTTTCGGTTTTCAAGCAGGTGCTGTGCACAACGTGGTCGAGAGGCCTCCCCGACACCTCGCTCCCGATTTGACGGGCGGCAGCACCAGCTGTCGGCGCCGTACGTCAGACTGGTCCCCGGCATCGAGGCCCGAGCCCGCCAAGGCACCGGGCCGGTGAGCCGACGACGAAGGCCGGCAGACGGACGAGCGAGCAACAGCAGGAGGCGGTTCCGGTGAAGATCCGGGTGGAGCGCGACGTACTCGCGGAGGCGGTGGCCTGGGCTGCCCGCAGCCTCCCGGCCCGGCCGCCGGTCCCCGTACTCGCGGGCCTGCTGCTGAAGGCCGAGGACGGCACCCTGTCCCTCTCCGGCTTCGACTACGAGGTCTCGGCCCGCGTCTCCGTCGAGGCGGAGGTGGAGGAGGACGGCACCGTCCTCGTCTCCGGCCGCCTGCTCGCCGACATCTGCCGCGCGCTCCCCAACCGGCCCGTGGAGATTTCCACAGAGGGTGTACGGGCCACCGTGGTCTGCGGCTCCTCGCGGTTCACCCTCCACACCCTGCCGGTGGAGGAGTACCCGGCCCTGCCCCAGATGCCGACCGCGACCGGCACGGTCTCCGGCGAGGTCTTCGCCGCCGCCGCAGCCCAGGTGGCCATCGCCGCCGGCCGCGACGACACGCTGCCCGTCCTGACCGGCGTCCGCATCGAGATCGAGGGCGACCGCGTGACCCTGGCCTCCACCGACCGCTACCGCTTCGCGGTCCGCGAGTTCCTGTGGAAGCCGGAGAACCCGGACGCCTCGGCTGTGGCCCTGGTGCCCGCCAAGACCCTCCTGGACACTGCCAAGTCCCTGACCAGCGGCGACGTCGTCACCCTGGCGCTGTCCGGCTCCGGCGCCGGCGAGGGCCTGATCGGCTTCGAGGGCGCCGGCCGCCGCACCACCACCCGCCTCCTCGAGGGCGACCTGCCGAAGTACCGCACGCTCTTCCCGACGGAGTTCAACTCCATCGCCGTGATCGAGACCGCCCCGTTCGTCGAGGCCGTCAAGCGCGTGGCCCTGGTCGCCGAGCGCAACACCCCGGTCCGCCTGAGCTTCGAGCAGGGCGTGCTGACCCTGGAGGCCGGCTCCTCCGACGATGCACAGGCTGTGGAGCGCGTCGACGCCTCGCTGGAGGGCGACGACATCTCGATCGCCTTCAACCCGACCTTCCTGCTCGACGGCCTGAGTGCGATCGACTCGCCGGTCGCCCAGCTCAGCTTCACGACGTCCACCAAGCCTGCGCTGCTGAGCGGCCGCCCCGCCGCCGATGCCGAGGCGGACGAGGCGTACAAGTACCTGATCATGCCGGTGCGCCTGTCCGGCTGACGCCCGCCGTCCACCGGGCCCGGTCCCGCCAGCCCGCGGAACCGGGCCCGACGGCGTTCGCGTCCCGTTTCCCGGTCCCCGTGGACCCGGGAGCGACGCCGAATGCCGCGCCCGGCCCCCGTACGGCGGGTGCCTGGAGCGCCCGTGGCGCCGGGCGGCACCGCCCGGCGTAGGCTCGGAGCCGGGTCCCCCGGGAATCGGGGGAATCCGGCACAAACGGCCACAACGCTTAAGGAACCACCTGATGGAGCTCGGTCTCGTCGGTCTCGGCAAGATGGGCGGCAACATGCGCGAGCGCATCCGCCGCGCAGGCCACACCGTCATCGGATACGACCGCAATCCGGACCTCGCCGATGTCCACAGCCTGTCGGAACTTGTGGACGGCCTCCAGGCCCCCCGCGTGGTGTGGGTGATGGTCCCGGCCGGTGCCGCGACCCAGTCCACCATCGACGAGCTCGCGGACCTGCTCTCGCCGGGCGACGTCGTCGTGGACGGCGGGAACTCGCGCTGGACCGACGACGAGAAGCACGCCGAGGAGCTCGCCGCCAAGGGCATCGGCTTCGTCGACTGCGGTGTCTCCGGCGGCGTGTGGGGCCTGGAGAACGGCTACGCGCTGATGTACGGCGGCGACAAGGAGCACGTCGCCGCGGTCCAGCCGATCTTCGACGCCCTCAAGCCGGAGGGTGAGTACGGCTCCGTGCACGCCGGCAAGGTCGGCGCGGGCCACTTCGCGAAGATGGTCCACAACGGCATCGAGTACGCCATGATGCAGGCCTACGCCGAGGGCTGGGAGCTGCTGGAGAAGGTGGACTCGGTCACCGACGTCCGCGAGGTGTTCCGGTCCTGGCAGGAGGGCACGGTCATCCGCTCCTGGCTGCTCGACCTGGCCGTCAACGCGCTGGACGAGGACGAGCACCTGGAGCAGCTGCGCGGCTTCGCGCAGGACTCGGGCGAGGGCCGCTGGACGGTGGAGGCGGCGATCGACAACGCCGTCCCGCTGCCCGCGATCACCGCCTCGCTGTTCGCGCGGTTCGCCTCGCGCCAGGACGACTCGCCACAGATGAAGATGATCGCCGCGCTGCGCAACCAGTTCGGCGGCCACGCGGTCGAGAAGAAGTAGCAGTCGCTGCGGGCGCGGCACCGCGCCCGCCCGCAGCACACAGCAGTACAGAGCAGAACAGCAGGAAGCCGGGGGAGGTCGGCGCCGTATGCATGTCTCGCATCTCTCGTTGGCCGACTTCCGCTCGTACGCCCGGGCCGAGGTTCCCCTCGACCCGGGCGTCACGGCTTTCGTGGGCCCCAACGGCCAGGGCAAGACGAACCTGGTCGAGGCGATCGGCTACCTCGCGACGCTCGGCAGCCACCGGGTGTCCTCGGACGCCCCCCTCGTGCGGATGGGCGCGCAGCGGGCCGTCGTCCGCGCGGCCGTCCGGCAGGGCGAACGGCAGCAGCTGGTCGAGCTGGAGCTCAACCCCGGGCGGGCGAACCGGGCCCGTATCAACCGGTCCTCGCAGGTCAGGCCGCGGGACGTGCTGGGGATCGTACGGACCGTGCTGTTCGCGCCGGAGGACCTGGCTCTGGTGAAGGGCGACCCGGGCGAGCGCCGGAAGCTCCTCGACGAGCTGGTGACGGCCCGCTCGCCCAGGATGGCGGGGGTCCGGTCGGACTACGAGCGGGTGCTGAAGCAGCGGAACACCCTGCTGAAGTCGGCCGCGATGGCGCGGCGGCACGGCGGGCGCTCCATGGACCTGTCGACGCTGGACGTGTGGGACCAGCACCTGGCGCGCGCGGGCGCGGAGCTGCTGGCCCAGCGGCTGGATCTGGTCGCCGCCCTGCTGCCCCTTGCGGACAAGGCGTACGAGCAGCTCGCCCCCGGCGGCGGACCGCTGGGCCTGGCGTACCGGTCCTCGGCCGGCGAGGCGGTGGACACCGGGGCGGCGCGGACCCGGGAGGAGCTGTACGCGGCGCTGCTCGACGCGCTCGCGCAGGTGCGCAAGCAGGAGATCGAGCGGGGCGTGACCCTGGTGGGCCCGCACCGCGACGACGTGCTGCTGCGGCTGGGGGAGCTGCCGGCGAAGGGGTACGCGAGCCATGGGGAGTCGTGGTCGTACGCGCTGGCGCTGCGGCTGGCCTCGTACGAGCTGCTGCGCTCGGAGGGGGCCGAGCCGGTGCTGATCCTCGACGACGTGTTCGCGGAGCTGGACGCCCGGCGCCGGGAGCGGCTGGCCGAACTGGTGGCGCCGGCCGAGCAGGTCCTGGTGACGGCGGCTGTGGACGATGATGTTCCGGATGTCCTGGCGGGGGCGCGGTTCGGGGTGTCCGGCGGTGAGGTGACCCGGCTGTGAACGAGGACAAGCGGAACCCGCAGGAGCCGGGTGGGACCGGCCCGGAGCGCAAGACTCCGGAGCTCTCGGGTGTGGATCTCGCACGCCAGGCGCTGGCGGCGGCCCGGGAGCAGGCGCGGGCGCGCGGCACCGCGGCCGGCGGGCGGGGCGGCCGGCACCAGCCGGGCCTGCGCTCGGGCGCGCGGGCGGACGGCCGGGACCCGATGCCGCTGATGGCGGCGCTGGACCGGCTGCGGACGGAGCGCGGCTGGGAGATGCCGATGGCGGTGGCCGGGGTGATGGAGCGCTGGCCGCAGATCGTCGGCCCGGAGATCGCGGCGCACTGCGAACCGGAACGCTACGAGGACCGTGAGCTGGTCGTGCGGTGCGACTCCTCGGCATGGGCGGCGCAGCTGAAGCTGCTGGCCCCGCAGCTGGTGGCCCGGCTGAATGCGGACCTCGGCCAGGGCACCGTCCGGCTGATCAAGGTGCAGGGCCCGGGCGGACGGCCGAAGCGGCACGGCCCCTGGCGCGCTCCCGGCAGCACGGGCCCGGGCGACACCTACGGCTGAGGCCCCGGCCCGCCCATGGTCCCGGCCCGCCTACGGCTGAGGCCCGGTGGCACCGCGGCCCCGCGGCACCACCTGCGCACCCGCGCTTCGACAGCAGCCGCACCGGCAGCCACATCCGCCACGACCTGGCCACGACAGGGCCATGAGAGAGCCACGAGAGGGCCGGGGCAGAGCCGTGGGAGGGGCCCTGCCCCGGGCCCTCCCACCCCCCTGCCCGGGTGGCGTCCCTCACGGTAGTGGAAGGTTGACAGCCCGAAGCGCTGGATGCCCGCGTGAGCCTCTTTGAGCCCCGGTCCGGATATGGGGAGTCGGAGAGAGGAGGTTCAGGGCGGCACATGCGTACTCAGGTACCGGCAAACCCCCATTCATGTCCGTGGTACCGGTAGACTGAAGCGAATCCCGCCTCGCCGCGGGATTCCGAAGAACAACACGCTGACAACGCAGATCGACGCAGCCGCTCCTTGCCGGCACGCCTGCCGGCCCGGAGTCCGGCCTGTGCTGTGCCAGAAAGGGCGCTTCGTGGCCGATTCCGGCAACCCCAACGACAACCAGTCCACAGCCGGCGAGAACGGGGAGGTCACCGCCTCGTACGACGCCTCCGCGATCCAGGTGCTGGAGGGCCTGGACGCGGTTCGCAAGCGGCCCGGCATGTACATCGGCTCCACCGGTGAGCGCGGCTTGCACCACCTCGTCCAGGAGGTGGTCGACAACTCGGTCGACGAGGCCATGGCCGGGCACGCGGACACCATCGACGTCACGATCCTGGCCGACGGCGGGGTGCGGGTGGTCGACAACGGCCGCGGCATCCCGGTGGACATCGTGCCCTCCGAGGGCAAGCCGGCGGTCGAGGTCGTCCTGACGGTGCTGCACGCGGGCGGCAAGTTCGGCGGTGGCGGCTACGCCGTCTCCGGCGGTCTGCACGGCGTCGGCGTCTCCGTGGTGAACGCCCTGTCGACGAAGGTCTCGGTCGAGGTCAAGCGCGACGGCTACCGCTGGACGCAGGACTACAAGCTCGGTGCTCCGACCGCCCCCCTCGCCCGCAACGAGGAGACGGGCGAGCACGGCACCTCGGTGACCTTCTGGGCCGACGGCGACATCTTCGAGACCACCGAGTACTCCTTCGAGACGCTGTCCCGGCGCTTCCAGGAGATGGCCTTCCTGAACAAGGGCCTGGCCATCTCGCTGACCGACGAGCGCGAGTCGGCGAAGGCCACCGCGGGCGCCGACGACCCGGAGGCGGACACGGCCGAGCCCGCGGCGCGCACCGTCCGGTACCACTACGAGGGCGGCATCGTCGACTTCGTGAAGTACCTCAACTCGCGCAAGGGCGAGCTGATCCACCCGACCGTCATCGACGTCGAGGCCGAGGACAAGGAGCGGATGCTCTCGGTCGAGATCGCGATGCAGTGGAACTCGCAGTACAGCGAGGGCGTGTACTCCTTCGCCAACACGATCCACACGCACGAGGGCGGCACCCACGAGGAGGGCTTCCGCGCCGCGCTGACTTCCCTGGTCAACCGCTACGCGCGCGACAAGAAGCTGCTCCGCGAGAAGGACGACAACCTCACCGGCGACGACATCCGCGAGGGCCTGACCGCGATCATCTCGGTCAAGCTCGGCGAGCCGCAGTTCGAGGGCCAGACCAAGACCAAGCTGGGCAACACGGAGGCGAAGACCTTCGTCCAGAAGGTCGCCCACGAGCACCTGTCCGACTGGTTCGACCGCAACCCGAACGAGGCCGCGGACATCGTCCGCAAGGCCATCCAGGCGGCCACGGCACGCGTCGCGGCCCGCAAGGCCCGCGACCTGACGCGCCGCAAGGGCCTGCTGGAGAGCGCCTCGCTGCCGGGCAAGCTGTCCGACTGCCAGTCGAACGACCCGACCAAGTGCGAGATTTTCATCGTCGAGGGTGACTCCGCCGGCGGCTCCGCGAAGTCCGGCCGCAACCCGATGTACCAGGCCATCCTGCCGATCCGCGGCAAGATCCTGAACGTCGAGAAGGCCCGTATCGACAAGATCCTCCAGAACACCGAGGTCCAGGCGCTCATCTCCGCCTTCGGCACCGGTATCCACGAGGACTTCGACATCGAGAAGCTCCGCTACCACAAGATCATCCTGATGGCGGACGCCGACGTCGACGGCCAGCACATCAACACCCTGCTGCTGACCTTCCTGTTCCGCTTCATGCGCCCGCTGGTCGAGGCCGGACACGTCTACCTCTCCCGCCCGCCGCTCTACAAGATCAAGTGGGGTCGCGACGACTTCGAGTACGCGTACTCGGACCGCGAGCGCGACGCCCTGGTCGAGCACGGCAAGCGCCAGGGCAAGCGGATCAAGGAGGACTCGATCCAGCGCTTCAAGGGTCTCGGCGAGATGAACGCCGAGGAGCTGCGCGTCACCACCATGGACGTGGACCACCGCGTGCTCGGCCAGGTCACCCTGGACGACGCGGCCCAGGCCGACGACCTGTTCTCGGTGCTGATGGGTGAGGACGTCGAGGCACGGCGCTCCTTCATCCAGCGCAACGCCAAGGACGTTCGCTTCCTCGACATCTGAGTCGGCTCTTCACGGCCGCCCGAAAGGATTTCTGACCAGCAATGGCCGACGAAACCACCCCCACCGCCGAGAACACCGCGGAGGAGCAGCAGATGCGCATCGAGCCCGTCGGGCTCGAGACGGAGATGCAGCGCTCCTACCTCGACTACGCGATGTCCGTCATCGTGTCCCGCGCGCTGCCCGACGTGCGCGACGGCCTCAAGCCGGTGCACCGCCGCGTCCTGTACGCGATGTACGACGGCGGCTACCGGCCCGAGAAGGGCTTCTACAAGTGCGCCCGCGTCGTCGGCGACGTGATGGGCACGTACCACCCGCACGGTGACACCTCCATCTACGACGCCCTGGTCCGCCTGGCCCAGCCGTGGTCGATGCGCATGCCGCTCGTGGACTCCAACGGCAACTTCGGCTCCCCGGGCAACGACCCGGCCGCCGCCATGCGCTACACCGAGTGCAAGATGGCGCCGCTGTCGATGGAGATGGTCCGGGACATCGACGAGGAGACCGTCGACTTCCAGGACAACTACGACGGCCGCAACCAGGAGCCGACGGTCCTGCCGTCCCGCTTCCCGAACCTCCTGGTCAACGGCTCCGCCGGCATCGCCGTCGGCATGGCGACCAACATCCCGCCGCACAACCTGCGCGAGGTCGCCGAGGGCGCCCAGTGGTACCTGGCCAACCCGGAGGCCCCGCACGAGGAGCTGCTCGACGCGCTCATCGACCGCATCAAGGGCCCGGACTTCCCGACCGGCGCCCTGGTCGTGGGCCGCAAGGGCATCGAGGAGGCCTACCGCACCGGTCGCGGCTCCATCACGATGCGCGCCGTGGTCGAGGTCGAGGAGATCCAGAACCGCCAGTGCCTGGTGGTCACCGAGCTCCCGTACCAGGTGAACCCGGACAACCTCGCGCAGAAGATCGCCGACCTGGTGAAGGACGGCAAGATCGGCGGCATCGCCGACGTCCGCGACGAGACCTCCTCGCGCACCGGCCAGCGCCTGGTGATCGTGCTCAAGCGCGACGCCGTCGCCAAGGTCGTGCTCAACAACCTGTACAAGCACACCGATCTCCAGACCAACTTCGGCGCGAACATGCTGGCGCTGGTCGACGGCGTGCCGCGCACGCTGTCGCTGGACGCGTTCATCCGCCACTGGGTGCACCACCAGATCGAGGTCATCGTCCGGCGGACCAAGTTCCGCCTGCGCAAGGCCGAGGAGCGCGCCCACATCCTGCGCGGCCTGCTCAAGGCCCTGGACGCGATCGACGAGGTCATCGCCCTCATCCGGCGCAGCGAGACCGTCGAGGTCGCCCGTGAGGGCCTGATGGGCCTGCTGGAGATCGACGAGATCCAGGCCAACGCGATCCTCGAGATGCAGCTGCGCCGCCTGGCGGCCCTGGAGCGGCAGAAGATCGTCGCCGAGCACGACGAGCTCCAGGCGAAGATCAACGAGTACAACGCGATCCTGGCCTCGCCGGAGAAGCAGCGCGCGATCGTCAGCGAGGAACTGGCGGCGATCGTCGACAAGTTCGGCGACGACCGCCGGTCGAAGCTGGTGCCGTTCGACGGCGACATGTCCATCGAGGACCTGATCGCCGAAGAGGACATCGTCGTCACGATCACCCGCGGCGGCTACGTCAAGCGCACCAAGACCGACGACTACCGCTCCCAGCGGCGCGGTGGCAAGGGCGTGCGCGGGACGAAGCTGAAGGAAGACGACATCGTCGACCACTTCTTCGTCTCCACCACGCACCACTGGCTGCTGTTCTTCACCAACAAGGGCCGGGTCTACCGCGCCAAGGCGTACGAGCTGCCGGACGCCGGACGCGACGCCCGCGGCCAGCACGTGGCCAACCTGCTGGCCTTCCAGCCGGACGAGCAGATCGCCGAGATCCTCGCGATCCGCGACTACGAGGCGGCCCCGTACCTGATCCTGGCCACGAAGGCCGGCCTGGTGAAGAAGACGGCGCTCAAGGACTACGACTCGCCCCGGTCGGGCGGCGTCATCGCCATCAACCTGCGCGAGCGGGAGGACGGCAGCGACGACGAGCTGATCGGCGCCGAGCTGGTGTCCGCCGAGGACGACCTGCTGCTGATCAGCAAGAAGGCGCAGTCGATCCGCTTCACGGCGACCGACGAGGCGCTGCGCCCGATGGGCCGCGCGACCTCCGGTGTGAAGGGCATGAGTTTCCGCGAGGGCGACGAACTGCTCTCGATGAGCGTGGTCCGGCCCGGTACCTTCGTCTTCACCGCGACCGACGGCGGCTACGCCAAGCGGACGCCGGTCGACGAGTACCGCGTCCAGGGCCGTGGCGGTCTGGGCATCAAGGCCGCCAAGATCGTGGAGGACCGCGGTTCGCTCGTCGGCGCGCTCGTGGTCGACGAATCGGACGAGATTCTCGCCATCACGCTGGGTGGTGGTGTGATCCGTACGCGAGTCAACGAAGTCAGGGAGACCGGCCGTGACACCATGGGCGTCCAGCTGATCAACCTGGGCAAGCGCGATGCCGTGGTAGGTATCGCTCGTAACGCCGAGGCCGGTCAGGAGGCTGAAGAGGTCGAGGAGACCGAGGCAGTCGAAGGACAGGCCGCCGAGGCCGCCGAGGGCGCGGAGCCCTCGGCCGGGGAGCACGAGGAGTAAGTCGTGAGTGGAGCCACGGGCGCCGGACCGGCCAGAACCGAGGAGGACGGTGCCCGTGGCCCCGCCGCGGACTCCGAGGGCGTGGCCGGCGCCTCCGAGGGCAGGGGGACCGTGACGGACGCGCGAGGGCCGGAGCAGAAGCCGAAGTCCAAGCAGAAGTCGAAGCAGGGGAAGCCGGCCGCCGGGCAGCAGCCGTACCACCCGCCGCAGGCGTACGCGGCTCCCTCGGGCCCGGGCGCGCCCGGGGGCGTCCGGGAGGCCGTCGCGCAGCGCAAGCCGCGTACGGGGGTCCGTGTGACGCCGAGGACGCGCAAGGCGCGGCTGCGGGTGGCCAAGGCCGATCCGTGGTCGGTGATGAAGGTCAGCTTCCTGCTGTCGATCGCGCTGGGCGTCTGCACCATCGTGGCGGCGGCGGTGCTGTGGATGGTCATGGACGCCATGGGTGTCTTCTCGACCGTCGGTAGCACCATCAGCGAGGCGACCGGTTCGAGCGAGAGCAGCGGCTTCGACCTCCAGGCGTTCCTGTCGCTGCCGCGGGTGCTGATCTTCACCTCGGTGATCGCCGTGATCGACGTCGTGCTGGCCACGGCGCTGGCGACCCTGGGCGCGTTCATCTACAACCTGTCGGCGGGCTTCGTCGGCGGTGTGGAGCTCACGCTCGCGGAGGACGAGTGACCGTTCTGCCCTCTGATGACCTGCGGGGACGCCTCCGCGGATCGGATTTTGGCGGGACCGTGTCTGTGCGCTAATCTTCAGGAGTCAGCGCGCAGCGCGGAGGGGCTATAGCTCAGTTGGTTAGAGCGCATCCCTGATAAGGATGAGGCCACAGGTTCAAATCCTGTTAGCCCCACAATGACGAAGACCCCCAGGCCGGATGGCCCGGGGGTCTTCGCCGTTGGGCTGCCCGGGGGCCTCCCAGGTCACCGAACGGTATCGATCGGTGTGTATTGTTGGCCGCCAGAAGTACCCAACGACGACGAAGGACGAGGTCGCGCGGTGAAGAAGCTGCTCCTGGTCGCACTGGCCGCCATCGGCGGTCTCCTCGTGTACCGCCAGATCCAGGCGGACCGCGCCGAGCAGGACCTGTGGACGGAGGCTACCGACTCCGTGCCCTCCGGTTCCGGCGTGTGAGACCCCAAGGCTGATCCATGAAGCCCCGGCTGCCACTGCGGCCGGGGCTTCATGCTGTTCCGTTTTGTAAAGATTTGCGTTGCTTGAGAAAAAACCGGGGGTGGGTGTGATGGGGCGGGTGCGGACTGCGGTGTCGGCCGCGGCAGCGATGGCGGCGGCCCTGGGGCTGACGGTGGGCCTTCCGGGCGTCGGGCACGCGGCCCCGGAGCCACTGCCGTCGTACCGGCCGGCGCAGGGTGCGCAGAAGGTGCAGGGGGCCGCCAGCACGGCCGATGCACCGCAGGTGGAGCCCGGCAAGGTCTACACGGACACCATGGCCCCCGGCGAGCGCTTCTACCGGCTCAACCTGGACGACCGGTCCACGGTGTACGTCTCCGCCGTCCTCCAGCCCTCCCCCGGCGCGAAGATCGACTCCAGCGGCGACGGCGTCGAGGTCAGCGTCATGACCACCGCCGGCCGCGTCTGCCCGGGCAGCCCCGGCAAGACGACCTTCGGGTACGGCAGCGGCGCCCGGCCGATCGGCGCCGCGGGCCTGCGCACGCTGAAGGAGGACGCCGACTGCCAGCAGGCCGGCGTGTACTACGTGAAGGTCACCCGGGAGGCCGCCAAGGGCTCCGACCAGACCCCGTGGCCCGTGGAGCTGAAGGTGTCGCGCGAGCCCGGCCTGAAGACCGGCAGCGCGCCCATGGCCGCGCCCAGCTCCTGGCCGTCCGCCCCGCCGGTGGCGCCGGGCAGCCAGCCGGTGCCGCGGGAGGGCGGCACCGGCTTCAACGACGCCCGTGCGCTGGGCGCCGGGGTGTGGCGCGACGGGCTGCGGCCGGGGCAGACGCGGTTCTACCGGGTGCCCGTGGACTGGGGGCAGCAGCTGGCGGTGAGCGCGGAACTGGCGGGCGCGAAGCGGACCAAGGAGTACGGGTCGGCCAGCACGGGGCTGATGGTCAGCGTCTACACCCCGTACCGCAGCGTGCTGGCGGGCAAGGACGGCGGCTACGACGGCAAGCAGGCGAGCCTGACCCTGCCGCCGACCGCGCCGGTGGCCTACGAGAACCGGTTCGCGTCCGACCGCGCGATGGGCTCGGCGCGGGTGGCGGGCTGGTACTACATCGCGGTCACGGTGGGCGAGAAGGTGGCCGAGTTCACCGAGGACGCCACCCCCGTGCCGCTGACGCTGCGGTTGAACGTGGAGAACAAGGCCGTGCCCGCGCCTCCGTACACGGAGAGCCCGGCCAAGGCGGGGTTCGCCGTGGAAGAAGACGACCGCGCGGCCGCCCGGGACGGGCTGACGGAGCCGGAGGCGCTCGCGGCGGCCGACCGGCGCCGGACCATGAGCGTGGTCGCCGCCGGCGGCTTCGGCACCGGGACCGTGCTGCTGATCGTCCTCGGCGGCTGGCTGCTGCTGGCCCGGCGCGGCCGGAGCGCCTGAGAAGCCGGCACGGCGGCAGCCGCAGCCGCAGCAGCGCTCACAGCCGTAGCCGCAGCCGCGGTCGTAGCCGGGGCAGCCGCGGGTGTGGCCGTTGCCGTGGCTGCGGCCGTCAGAGCTGGGTGAGGGCCCAGGCGCCCACCGCGAAGCACAGCAGCGCGGCGGCCAGGAGGGCCGCGGCCGCCTTCCGCGGCGGCGGGGCGATCCCGCCGGTCCGCGCGGGGGCCGGGGCCGCGGGCGCCGCAGGATGCGGGGCCGCCGGGTACGGGGCGGTGACGGGCTCCGGCGGGGCCAGGTGGAAGCTGCCGGTCCCCGATGCGGCAGCGGCGGCGGCCGGGGCCGGGAAGGGGGCGGCCGGAAACGCGGCCGCAGTGACCGCCGTGCCCCGGGGATCGGTACGGGTGGGCTCCGCCGCCGCCGTCGCGGCCGTCACCGCCGCCGTCGGGGCGGGCGCGGGAGGCGCCGGCTGCGGCGGCACCGTCGGCACCGCCGCCATCGGCACCGTGGAAGCCGTCGGGGTGTTGGGGGCCATCGAGGCGCCGGGGGCCGTCGCAGCGCCGGGGGCCGTCGGCACCTCCGGGGTCGCCGTGGACGCCGCCCCTGCCGCGCTCTGCGGCCCCTGCGGGCCGAAGCCGGGGGGCAGCGGCCCGAGTTGGTCGAAGACCTCCACCGGGTCCGCGCCCGGCGGGGCCGGCGGGAGCAGCTGGGCGGCCTCGGCGAGGGCCCTGCGGACCCCTGTGGCGGTCTTGAACCGGCTCTGGGGATCCGGCTGCAGGAGATTCGCGATCACGTCCCAGAGTGGCGCAGGGACGTTCTCGGGGGCGTCCGGGACGCCGTGCGTGAGGAACTGCTCCACCAGCGCCGCGGAATCGGGCTTGCGGCCCTGGAGCAGGTAGAGGGCGACCAGTCCGACGGCGAAGAGGTCCGCGGGGAAGTCCGGTTCGGCTCCCCGCAGTTGCTCGGGGGCGAAATAGCCGGGCGTGCCCACCACGTAGTCGGTCTCGGTCAGGCGCGGTTCGCCCTTGCGCATCGAGATGCCGAAGTCGGACAGCCGCAGGTGCGGCCGTCCGGTTCCCGTGGCCTCCAGCAGGATGTTGGCCGGCTTGATGTCGCGGTGGATGACCCCCTCCGCGTGCACCGCCGCCAGCCCCGACAGCAGCTGGTCGAGCAGGGTGCAGACGAACCGCGGGGGCAGGGGGCCGTAGTCCCCGATCACGTGGGCGAGGGAGCCGCCGGAGACGAGGTCCATGGTGAACAGGACCTTGTCGTCATCCGCCGCCCAGCTGGCCGGTGCCAGGACGTGCGGGTGGTCGATCCGCAGGGCCTGCTCCCGGACGAACCGCAGCAGTGTGTGGGCGTCCCGCTGCTGGAGCACCTTCGCGGCCACGTACCGGCGGCGGCGCTGGTCCCAGGCCCGCCAGACCGCACCCGCCCCGCCGCGCCCGATCGGGTCGATCAGTTCGTACCGGCCGGCGAAGACCTCACCCATTGCTCTGTCCGTCCCCCGTTGTGCTCGTCCGCCGTGCGTGCGCCGGTGCCGTGTGCGCCGGTGCCGTACGCGTCAGTTCTGGTGTGCCTCGTAGTGGGCCACCGCGTCGGCGGTGCGTCCCGCGCCGTACACCCTGAGGAACTCTGCCAGTTCCGGGTGGGTGGGGGCGAGGCTGTTCGCCGCATCGATGATGTCGCCGGCCGCGGAGACCGAGCGCAGCAGCGACTGGATCTCGCGGACGACGCGCTTGACGGTCGGGGCGCCGGAACCGGTGCCGGTCTGACCGCTGTTGCTGAGGACGGAGCCCCCCTGGGTCCGCTTGATCTCGTCCATCCGGTCGGTGGCCTCGGCGGCGCTGACGCTTCCGTCCGCCACCTGGCTCGCGAGGTCCTGGAGCGCCTGGACGCGCTGGACCACGGCCGGGTTTCCGATCTTGGCGCGCTGGCCGCTCATCAGCTGGGAGAGCATGGGGGCCGAGAGGCCGAGGACGGCAGCGAGGCGGGCCTGGTTCAAGCCCAGGTCGTCTATGAGCCGGCGGAAGAGCGCGCCGAGGGGTTCTCCGTACCAGCTGCGCTGAAGTTCTCTGGCTCTGGCTGTAGCCTCTTGCTGTACTGCGTCCACGCGTCCTACTCCCCTTCGCTGGTGCGAACCTCGCGAGCATCTTACGGAGAGTGGTCGCACGGTGGGAGTCCCCATCATTTTTGCGGGATGAGGGGGAGAACCCGGTACTCTGTTCTGCGGAACGGCCACTCCTTCGCGGGAGAGGGTCGCGTCCTCCCTTTCGGGGCTTTAGCTCAGTTGGTAGAGCGCTGCCTTTGCAAGGCAGATGTCAGGAGTTCGAATCTCCTAAGCTCCACTTCTTCACCCCTTCTGACCTGCGGAAACGCCGATCGGGAGGGGTTTTGTCATGCCGTCTTCGGCGATGTTTCACGTGAAACGACGGGCGCGCGGGGCCTCCCTGGTCCCCCGGACAGGCCCGTCGCAGGGCCCGGCGGCGCCTCCTGGCGGACAGTGGTGACAGGCACCGAGCCCGGGGGACTGACCATCCGGAGGCGCACAGACATGGGACTCTTCGACTTCCTCAGGTCCGAGAAGAAGAAACAGGCCGCCGCCGAGAAGGCGGCCGCGACCGCCTCCGCCGACTACGCGACGACGTACGCCGACGCGGTCGCGGCCACCAGGGAGGCCGCCGAGCGCATGGCCGCCGCGGCCCCGCCGAAGCCCGCCCCCGCCACGCCGCGGGCCGCCCGGACCCCGCAGAAGTCGGCCGCGGCCGGGCACCCGCCGCACACCCCCACGCCCGGGTCCGCCGCGCACAAGGCGGTTCCCGCGGCTCCTGCGCCGGCGGCCGGGAGGGGCGCCGTGAAGCGCACGTACACCGTCCAGGCCGGTGACTCGCTCATCTCGATCGCCCTCCGGGAGCTGGGCAACGAGGCCCGCTGGCGCGAGCTCTACGCCGTGAACCGGGGTGTCATCGGTGCCAACCCCCACCTGATCCACCCCGGACAGGTGCTCACGCTGCCCGGCCGGTCCCCCGGTTGATCCTCCGCCAGGAGGCAGCGGAACGCGTGGGGCCGGATCACTCGGATCCGGCCCCACGTCTCACGTCTCACGTCTCCGGCGACTACTCCCCGTTGGCCTCGCGTTCCTTCGCGGCCAGTTCGTCGTCGAACGTCGCCTGGGCCTCGTCGCGCGAGGACAGTTCGGTCGCCGCCGGCGGCTCGACCAGCCATTCGGGGTTGGACTGCTGGTCCCACCAGCGCCAGGCCAGGTAGGCGGCGCCGGCCAGCACACCGACGATCACCACACCCTTGAGCACCCGGGTCCGGCACTGAAGCCGCTCGTGGTGCTTGACGAGCCTCTTCACCTCCTGGGCCGTCACCTGGCCGCGCAGCGCCGCCAGGGCCGCCACGCCGACCGCCGCCGAGCGCAGCGCGGCCTCCTCGGCGACCGGCCGGCCCGCCGCCATGGCGCTCTCCAGCCTCGGCTGCGTGTACTCGGCCGCCTGCCGGGCCACGCGCCGGGTCTGGTGTACCGCCTGGGTTGCCGCCCGGTCGACGTTCGGCGGCACGTGGGCGCGCGCTGCGACCATCCGGGGATGCAGATGGGCGTCGTACGCCGTACGCGCTTGGCGCGAGGCCTGCTGGGCGGCCTGCGAGACCTTCGGTGCCAGCCGCTCGTTCGCCTCGTGCGCGTAGTGCACCGCCGCGTCCCTGGCGGATTCTGCGTACGGCGCCACCAGCTCCGCCGCGTGCTTCATCGTGTCCTTGGCGCTGTCGGCGACCAGGCGCACGCTGTCGTTGCGGGTCACGGGATCCTCCTCCTTGGTGGCGGACACAGTTCACCTTTCCACCCTTTGTCGGATCATGCCTGGCTTGGCGCCGGGCGGCATGCGTGACAGGGCATCCGGGTGGGGGATTTCCGTGCCGTACCGCCCTCCGTGGGAGGATCGGGCACCGACAGTGCTGACTATGGAAGGCAGATCCGTGGCCGAGAAGCTCTACGCCACCCTGAAGACCAACCACGGCGACATCGAGATCGAGCTGCTGGAGAACTTCGCTCCGAAGACGGTCCGGAACTTCGTGGAGCTCGCGACGGGCGCCCGTGAGTGGACCCGCCCCACCGACGGCCAGAAGACCACGGACCCGCTCTACGACGGCACCGTCTTCCACCGCGTGATCAGCGGCTTCATGATCCAGGGCGGCGACCCGCTCGGCAACGGCACCGGCGGCCCCGGCTACCAGTTCGCCGACGAGTTCCACCCCGACCTGGCCTTCACCAAGCCCTACCTGCTCGCGATGGCCAACGCCGGCCCGGGCACCAACGGCTGCCAGTTCTTCATCACTGTCGCCCCCACCGCCTGGCTCACCCGCAAGCACACGATCTTCGGCGAGGTCACCGACAAGGCCAGCCGGTCGGTCGTGGACACGATCGCCGGCCTGCCGACCAACCCGCGCACCGAGCGCCCCCTGCAAGACGTGATCATCAAGTCCGTCTCCGTCGAGAGGCGCTGACCGGGAGCGCTGACTGGGAGTGCTGAACGGGAGTGCTGAACGGGCGGCCCGTCCGGCCCCGGGAACCTTCCGCCCCGCCCGTCCGTCCTGATGGCATACCGGACCGGCGGGGGACCGCCGTCCCGCCGCTGACCGAGGGGACCGATGGACACCGACCGTCTGCCGGGCTGCTACCGCCACCCGGACCGCGACACGGGGATCCGCTGTACCCGCTGCGAGCGCCCCATCTGCCCCGAGTGCATGATCAGCGCCTCGGTCGGCTTCCAGTGCCCCGAATGCGTCCGCGAGGGCTCCGGGACCGGCCACCGGCCGGCCGCGAACGCACCGCGCACCCTCGCGGGCGGAGCCGTGGCCGACGATCCCCACCTGGTCACCAAGGTCCTCATCGGGATCAACGCAGCGGTCTTCCTGGCCGGTCTGCTCCTCCCCCCGCTCGTGGTGCAGCTGGAGCTGCTCGGCCGGTACGTGGAGTACATCGGCGGTCCGGTCGAGGGCGTCTCCACCGGCCAGTACCACCGGCTGCTGACCTCGGTGTTCCTGCACGCGGAGTGGTGGCACATCGCGGGGAACATGCTGGCCCTGTGGGTAATCGGCGGCCCGCTGGAAGCGGCTCTGGGCCGGGTCCGCTACCTCGCCGTCTACGTGCTGTCCGGCCTGGGCGCCAGCGCGTTCGTGTACCTGCTGACCGAGCCGAACACCCCGACCCTCGGCGCCTCCGGGGCCGTCTTCGGGCTGCTCGGGGCGACCGTCGTGCTCGCGCGCCGGCTCCGCTACGAGATGCGGCCGGTCATCGCGATGGTCGTGCTGATGCTGGTGCTGACGTTCGTGCCCTTCGGAGGGGCACTGTCGGTGTCCTGGCAGGCCCATGTCGGCGGGCTGCTGACCGGTCTGCTGCTCGGTCTGGCCATGCTGGCCCCGGGGAGCGGGGGAAAACGGGCCTTCGTCCAATGGGGGACGTGCGCGCTGGTATTTCTGCTGGCAGCGGGCCTGGTCCTGGCCCGTACGGCCGAACTCACCTGATCACACCGGCGTCAAGCTCCACAGAGTTATCCACAGATGGTCTGTCTTTTCCTCAGGTGTGGATGACGCTGTGGATAACTCCTGGGGAGAGCTTGCGGGGCGGCGGCATCCTGTGCTTGCCGCCCCGCCTCAGGCTGGCGAGCCGCCTACTTCCACTGGGTGGAAACGCCGAATCCCGCCGCAATGAATCCGAATCCGACTACAATGTTCCAATTTCCGATGGACTCGATCGGAAGCTGGGTCTCGCTCACATAAAACACGACAATCCAGGCCAGACCGATCAGGAAGAGTGCGAGCATGACCGGAGCGACCCAGCTGCGGTTGGTCAGCTTGATCTGCTGCGCCTTCGTCGGCGGCGGCGTGTAGTCGTCCTTCTTGCGGATACGTGACTTCGGCACGAGGGGCTTCTCCTGTCGATGCGCTGGGGACCTTGCCTGCCCCGGGCGTCCGTTAGCGTAGTGGACCTGTGGCGTTGAAGGAGAAGGGTACGTTGAGCAATTCCGACGACTCCTCCGTGGGTCCCCGCCGGCGGTTCCGGGCGGTCCGGCTGCTCACCGCCGCCGTCTTCGCCCTGGCCGGCCTGATCTTCATCACCAGCTTCAACACGTCCAAGGGTACGAACATCCGGACGGACGCCTCGCTGCTCAAGCTCTCGGACCTCATCCACGAGCGCAGCCAGAACAACGCGGAGCTGGAACAGACCACCGCTGCCCTCCGCGGCCGGGTCGACGCCCTCGCCGAGCGCGACGACGGCAGTACCAAGGCCGAGGACGCCAAGCTGGCCGCCCTGCGCACCGCCTCCGGTACCGAGGCCCTCTCCGGCAAGGGCCTGACCGTCACCCTCAACGACGCCCCGCCCGGCGCCACCGCCCGCATCCCCAACGTGCCCGAGCCGCAGCCCAACGACCTCGTGATCCACCAGCAGGACCTCCAGGCCGTCGTGAACGCCCTGTGGCAGGGCGGCGCCCAGGGCATCCAGGTCATGGACCAGCGGCTGATCTCCACCAGCGCCGTGCGCTGCGTGGGCAACACCCTGATCCTCCAGGGCCGGGTCTACTCGCCGCCGTACAAGGTGACGGCGGTCGGCGACCCGGGTGCGCTGCGCAAGGCCCTCGCCGCCTCCCCGGCGCTGCAGAACTACCAGATGTACGTCACGGCGTACGGGCTCGGCTGGAAGGTGGACGAGCACAAGGAGCTGACACTGCCCGGCTACTCCGGCACCGTGGACCTCCACCACGCGAAGCCGGTCGAGACCTCCTCCGCGACAAGCACCCCCTGACGCCGGGCCGCTGGCTTTAGTCTGTGTGCGTACCGCCCACGCGGTGCGTGAGCGAAAGGGACGCGGACGGCATGTACGGCTGGATCTGGCGGCATCTGCCGGGCAACGCGTGGGTACGCGCGCTGACCTCCCTCGTACTGGTCCTCGCGGCGGTCTTCGTGCTGTTCCAGTACGTCTTCCCGTGGGCCGAGCCGCTCCTTCCGTTCAACGATGTGACAGTGGACGAGGGATCGGGAGCCACTCCGTGAGCGCGCGCATTCTGGTTGTCGACAACTACGACAGCTTTGTCTTCAACCTGGTCCAGTACCTGTACCAGCTCGGCGCCGAGTGCGAGGTGCTCCGCAACGACGAGGTGGAGCTCTCCCACGCGCAGGACGGCTTC
The DNA here is from genome assembly GCF_056436005.1 of Streptomyces sp. NPDC043854. Classification (NCBI taxonomy): domain Bacteria; kingdom Bacillati; phylum Actinomycetota; class Actinomycetes; order Kitasatosporales; family Streptomycetaceae; genus Streptomyces; species Streptomyces sp. NPDC043854. Next base: position 50,797 of record NZ_JBWKDK010000033.1, on the reverse strand, counting down.
GACGGCGTGCTGCTCTCGCCCGGGCCCGGCACCCCGGAGGAGGCGGGCGTCTGCGTGGACATGGTCCGCCACTGCGCCGCTACCGGCGTCCCCGTCTTCGGCGTCTGCCTCGGCATGCAGTCGATGGCGGTCGCCTACGGCGGCGTCGTGGGCCGCGCCCCGGAGCTGCTGCACGGCAAGACCTCGCCGGTCGTCCACGACGGCCTCGGCGTCTTCGAAGGGCTGCCGTCGCCGTTCACCGCGACCCGCTACCACTCCCTCGCGGCCGAGCCGCAGACCCTCCCGGACGTCCTGGAGGTCACCGCGCGCACCGAGGACGGGATCATCATGGGGCTGCGGCACCGGGAGCACGACGTGGAGGGCGTCCAGTTCCACCCCGAGTCGGTGCTGACCGAGCACGGCCACCGGATGCTCGCGAACTGGCTCGTGCGCTGCGGCGACAAGGGTGCCGTCGAGCGCTCGGCGGGGCTGGCCCCGGTGGTGGGCAAGGCCGTCGCGTGACCTCGCTCGCGCCGTCCGCGCCCACCGAGGGCCGGGCCGCGCGGCGCAGGGCCGCCCAGCAGGCCGCGAAACGCGCGCGGCGGCGCGGCAGCGGGCGGCGGCGCAGGCAACCGGCCTCGGGCGGGCCGCTCGTGGTCGCGAGCCGGCTCCTCGGGGAGCTGTTCATCACGCTGGGCGTGGTGATGCTCCTGTTCGTGGCCTACCAGCTCTGGTACACGAACGTGCTCGCGCAGCGCACGGCCGACGGGGCCGCGGGCTCGCTGCGCGAGACCTGGGAGCAGCAGCCGGGCGGCGCTGCCGCCCCGCCTCCGGCGGCGTTCGAGCCCGGCCAGGGCTTCGCGATCCTGCACATCCCGAAGCTGGACGTGAAGGTGCCCGTGGCGGAGGGCGTGAGCAAGCCCAAGGTGCTCGACCGCGGGATGGTCGGGCACTACGGGGACGGCGCCCTGAAGACCGCGATGCCCGCGGACAGGCAGGGCAACTTCGCGGTGGCGGGACACCGCAACACCCATGGCGAACCGTTCCGGTTCATCAACCGGCTGGCGCCGGGCGACCCGATCGTGGTCGAGACCCGGGACGCGTACTACACGTACGAGATGGCCTCGATCCTCCCGCAGACGCCGCCGACCAACGTGGCCGTGCTGAAACCCGTACCGGAGGGGTCGGGCTTCACCGCCCCGGGCCGGTACATCACGCTCACGACCTGTACCCCGGAGTTCACCAGCACCTACCGCCTGATCGTATGGGGCAGGATGGTGGACGAACGCCAGCGCGGCCAGGGTGCTCCCCCCGCGCTGGCCGCCCGGTAGCCCGGCGGCAGCCGCCGCCCCCGCTCGAAGGACGAACCGCCGTGTCCCGTACCGCGCCGCCCCGCCGCAGCAGTGTGCTCGCCGGGTTCCTGAGCCTCCTGGGCGAGTTCCTGATCACGGTCGGCCTGGTGCTGGGCCTGTTCGTGGCGTACTCGCTGTGGTGGACGAACGTGCTCGCGGACCGGCAGGCCTCGGCGCGCGGCGACGAGATCCGCCGCCAGTGGCAGAGCGCCACCCCGGCGGCGGGGGCCGCGGGGCCCGGCGCGCTGGACACCCAGGGCGGCATCGGCTTCCTGCACGTGCCCGCGATGAAGAACGGCGAGGTGCTCGTCAAGCGGGGCACGGCGCCGGAGGTCCTCGACGACGGCGTGGCCGGCTACTACATCGACCCGGTGAAGGCGGCCCTGCCGTGGGAGAAGCCGGGGAACTTCTCGCTGGCGGCGCACCGCGACGGGCACGGGGCGAAGTTCCACGACATCGACAAGGTGAAGAAGGGCGACGCCGTCGTCTTCGAGACCCGCGACACCTGGTACGTGTACAAGGTCTTCGCGGAGCTGCGCCAGACCTCCAAGTACAACGTGGACGTGATCTCGCCGGTCCCGAAGGAGTCGGGGAAGACGGCGCCGGGCCGGTACATCACGCTGACCACCTGCACGCCCGTGTACACCTCGAAGTACCGGTACGTCGTGTGGGGCGAGCTGGTGCGCACGGAGAAGGTCGACGCGAAGCGGACCCCGCCGGCCGAGCTGCGCTGACCGCTGGAAAGCCACCGGCTTACCGCAGTACCTGAAGTGGTGTCCCCGCGCTCCACGCCTCCAGAAGGCCCCGGTGGACTGCGGTGACGCCGCCCTGGGCGGCGATGGCCAAGGCTTCGCGGGTGAAGGCGCAGGTGGCCACGCAGAGGGCCACGTCGGCACGGTGCAGGACTTTGGCGGCGCCGAGGAACTTCTGCATCTCATCGCTGAGCACGTGCCGGAATCGTGTGACTTTCTTGCACTGGACGGCGACGGTTCGGCCGTCGGCGGTGCGGGCGGTGATGTCGATACCGAGCCTGCCGCCGTGGCCGCCGCCGTGTACGTCGACGCCCGTACAGCCGTCGCGGCGGAGCAGACCCGCGACGTGGAGTTCGAACTCTTGCCGGTTCATGGCGGTGATGGTCCCGATGACCCCGGTGAGGGCCCGCTCAGCCTGGTCGCGCTGAAGCCGGCTGATGGCGGTGTCGTGCTCGACGAGCTTCGCCTGGATCCGTGTGACGTCCTGCCGGAGGGAGACCAACTCGCGGTGGTGTTCGCCGGAGGCTTCGATGAGCACGTTGAGCATGGGTACGACCTGTCGGCGGAGGATCTCCGTGGCCTCCTCACCCGAGTCGGCCCTGTGGATGAAGTTGTCCACAGGATGCCTGCGGGCCTCTTGCTCGGTATCGAGGAGGTACGCACGCACCTGACGTGCGATTTCGCTGTCGCGGAGGAGCATCCCGACGTTCAGGATGGCCCGGCGGGTGTACACGGCCAGGTGCACGCGTCCGCCACGGCCGCGGGCCTGTGGATGACTCGCCTTTGAAAGCGACTGGTTGTAGCTTTCAAAATCCGCCAGGTCAGAGCCCTTGAGGGTGCGCATGCCGTTCTGGCTCAACTCTTCGCGGTGGCGTAGCCGGAGCTGGTTGACCACGCGCTCCGAGACTTCGTAGTACGCCGCCACCATCGCCGTCGTCACGTGCAGTCCGTCCGGCAGGAGCGACAGCGCCTTCACCTTGTCCAGGACGTGCGTGCGGTCCAGGACGCTCGTGCGCAGTGTCCGGGATTCCAGGAGTACCGATTCGCTGACCATCGCCCCGCCCTTCCTGGGCAGAACCCGATGTCCCACCCCGACCGGATCAACGATTTCCGATATATGAAGACACGATCGGCTTTCGTGGATATGTGCGGAGGTGGAGCAGAAGGGCACGGGCCCGGGGATGGACCGAGCACATGCAAGAGGCCCGGCCGCCCCTCCCGGTGGGGGAGGGGGCGGCCGGGCCTCTTGTGTCGTGCGGGGTCGGCGCCCGGGGTCAGCGGCCTCCCAGGCCGCCGAAGAACCCGCCGTTGTTGCCGCCCTGCTGGCCGTTGCCGGCGATCGTGTAGACGTTGACGATCGTGCCGGTGGCGACGGGGGAGCCCGCGTTCGGGTCGCTCTTCACGACGATCGCGTTGTCGTCCGCGGGGCCGCCCGCCAGGACGGCACCGAAGGTCAGTCCTCGGCTGGCGAGCTCCTGCTTGGCCTGGCCGACGGTTCGTCCGGCGAGGTTCGGGACCTGTGTCTGCTGTGCTCCTTTTGAAATCTGCACGTTCACCGTCGTGCCCGGGGCCAGCTGCTCGCCCGGCTGGTACTGCTGCTGGACGACCGTCTTCGGCGGGGCGCCGGGGGAGTCCACCTCGGTGGTGCTGCCCAGCTTCAGTTTGGCGTCGGTCAGCAGCTTGGCGGCCTGCTCCTTGGTCTTGCCGAGGAGGTCGGGCATCGCGGCCTTGGCCGGCTCCTTGGCGACGGTCACGGTGACCGTCGAGCCCTTCTGGGCCTGGCCGTTCTTGGGGTTCTGGTCCAGGACGGTGCCGGGGGTGCGGTCGGACTCCTGGGTCCTCTTCTCGACCTGGAAGCCCTTGTCCTTGAGCGCCTTCTCCGCTTCCTCGAATGCGAGGTTGACGACGTTGGGGACGGCCACCGGCGGGGCGCCCGAGGAGATCGTCAGCTTGACCGTGGAGCCTTCGTCGGCCCGGGTGTCCGGCGCGGGTTCCTGCTTGCAGACGTTGCCCTTGGGCTGGTTGTCGCAGGGCTCGTCGGCCGCTCTCTCGACCTTGAGGCCCACGTTGTCGGCGTTCTTCTGCGCCTGCTCGAAGGTCTCGCCGATCAGCTTGGGCACGACGGGCCGGTTGTCGGCGCCGCCGTTGAACAGCGAGCGGCCGATGAGGATGGCGCCGACCAGGACGAGGACGCCGGCCGTGACCAGCAGGATCGTGGAGGCCTTGCTCTTCTTCTGGTTCTGTCGGCGGCCGTGGCCCTGGTCGTACCCGCCGGGGCCCTGGTCCCCGTACCCGTAGCCGCCGTCGCCCGGGGGCATCGGCGGGAGCATGGAGGTCTGGCCGGCGTCGGCGGGGCGCAGGGCGGCGGTGGGCTGGTCGTAGCCCTGGTGCCCGTAGCCGTTGCCCGGTTCCGGGTAGCCGTAGCCGGCGGCGCCCATGGCGGCGGTGGCGGCGACGGGCTGGCCCTCCAGGCAGGCCTCGATGTCGGCGCGCATCTCGTCGGCCGACTGGTAGCGGTAGTCGGGGTCCTTGACCAGCGCCTTCAGGACGATCGCGTCCATCTCGGGCGTGATCTCGGGGTCGAAGTTCGACGGCGGCTGGGGCTCTTCCCGGACGTGCTGGTAGGCGACGGCCACGGGGCTGTCGCCGATGAACGGCGGGCGGACGCAGAGCAGTTCGTAGAGCAGGCAGCCCGCGGAGTACAGGTCGGAGCGCGCGTCGACCTGCTCGCCCTTGGCCTGCTCCGGGGACAGGTACTGTGCGGTGCCGATGACGGCCGCGGTCTGCGTCATGGTCATGCCGGAGTCGCCCATGGCTCGGGCGATGCCGAAGTCCATGACCTTGACCTGGCCGGTCCGGGTCAGCATGACGTTGGCGGGCTTGATGTCGCGGTGGACGATGCCGGCGCGGTGGGAGTACTCCAGGGCCTGGAGGATGCCGATGGTCATCTCCAGGGTGCGCTCGGGCAGCAGTTTGCGGCCGGAGTGCAGGAGCTCGCGCAGGGTGGAGCCGTCGACGTACTCCATCACGATGTACGGGATGGAGATGTTGTCGACGTAGTCCTCGCCGGTGTCGTAGACAGCGACGATCGCCGGGTGGTTGAGCGACGCGGCCGACTGGGCCTCGCGGCGGAACCGGGCCTGGAACGACGGGTCGCGGGCGAGATCGGCACGCAGGGTCTTGACGGCGACGGTACGGCCGAGCCGGGTGTCGTGGGCGAGGTACACCTCGGCCATGCCACCGCGGCCGAGCACGTGGCTCAGCTCGTACCGGCCGCCGAGGCGACGCGGCTCTTCCATAACGTTCCAGCCCTCTCCGTCAGTCCCGACCGCACCCGTGTGTGGTCCGGCGGTGTGCTGTTCGCGCAAAGGCTACCGGCCGATCGTCGGTGATCGGTTCGTGACCACAGCCTGATACCGGACCGGTACCGTACGCTCGGTTCCGGGCGGGATCAGTGCCCCACGTCACTCCGGACACAGCCTTCACACCTCGTCCCGTCGTTCCATTGTCCGTGCCGCCCGTCAGCTCTTGCTGTTGAGGACGGCCTGCATGACGGCCTGGGCGACGGGGGCGGCGAGGCCGCCACCGCTGATGTCGTCGCGGCTGGCGTCACTGTCCTCGATGACGACGGCGACGGCGACGGGGCTGGTTCCATCGGCGCCCTTGGCGTAGGAGATGAACCAGGCGTACGGGCGCTTGGCGTTCTTCTCGCCGTGCTGGGCGGTACCGGTCTTGCCGCCCACCGTGACGCCCTTGATCTTCGCCTTGGTGCCGGTGCCGGTCTCGACGACGTTGACCATCATCTGCTGGATCTTCTGCGCGTTGGCGGCGGAGAGGGGCCGGCTCATCTCCTGCGGCTCGTGCTTCTCGATGACGTCCAGGTTGGGCGCGGTGAGCTGGTCGACCATGTACGGCTTCATCAGCTTGCCGTCGTTGGCGATCGCGGCGGTGACCATGGCCATCTGGAGCGGGGTGGCGGCGGTGTTGAACTGGCCGATGGCGCTCTGGGCGTTGCCGTCCTTGCCCATGGTCTTGTCGTAGATGCTCGCGAACGCGCGGACCGGGGTGTCGATCTTGTCGTTGTTGAAGCCGAACTTCTGGGCCGTCTCGACCATCTTGTCCCGGGTGACCTTGTCGCCGAGCATCGCGAAGACCGAGTTGCAGGAGACCCTCATCGCCTCGTTCAGGCTGGCCTTCTCGCAGCCCGGGGCGTGATTGACCATCGGGGTCTTCGTGCCGGGCAGGAAGTAGGGCTCCGGGGTGTCGGTCGGCGCGTCGATGTTGGTGACGACGCCGTGCTCCAGGGCCGCGGCCGCGGTGACGACCTTGAACGTGGAGCCCGGCGGGTAGGTCTCGCGCAGGGCGCGGTTGACGAGCTTCTTGTCCTCGCTGTCCTTCAGCTCGATCCAGGCCTTCTCGTCGGCCTTGGAGTTGCCGGCGAAGCTGGACGGGTCGTACGAGGGCTTGCTGACCAGGGCCAGGATGGCGCCGGTGCGCGGGTCGATGGCCGCGACGGCGCCCGTCTTGTCCTTGAGCGCATCGAACGCGGCCTTCTGCACGTCCGGCATCAGCGTGGTGACGACGTTGCCCCCGGCCTTCTTCTCGCCGGTGAACATGCCGATGGTGCGGTCGAAGAACAGCCGGTCGTCGTTGCCGGTGAGGATCTTGTCCTCGAGGGACTCGAGCTGCGTGGAGCCGAACGCCTGCGACGCGTAGCCGGTCACCGGGGCCCACATGGCGCCGTCGATGTAGGTCCGCTTGTACTTGTAGTCGCTGCCGTCGGTTTCGACGGAGCCGGTGATGGACTGCCCGCCCTTGACGATGATGTTGCCGCGCTGGGTGGCGTACTGGGCGATCTGGACCCGGCGGTTCTCCTTGCGGGTGCTCAGCTCCTCGGCCTGGACGTACTGGATCCAGTTGGTCCGGATCAGCAGCGCGAGGACGAGCAGCCCGCAGAAGATCGAGATGCGGCGCAGGGGCTTGTTCATGACGGTCGGACCACCTGGGTCATCTCGGAGTCGGGGGACGGCGCGGGGGCCGGCGCGGGGCGGCGGGCGGTGTCGCTGATCCGGATGAGGATGCCGACCAGGGCCCAGTTGGCGAGGACGGAGGAACCGCCCGATGCCAGGAAGGGCATGGTCATGCCGGTGAGGGGGATGAGCCCCATGACGCCGCCGGCGACGACGAAAATCTGCAGGGAGAAGGCACCGGAGAGCCCGATGGCGAAGAGCTTGCCGAAGGGGTCGCGGGCGGCGAGGGCGGTGCGCACACCCCGCTCGATGATCAGGCCGTAGAGCAGCAGGAAGGCCATGACGCCGGCCAGGCCGAGCTCCTCGCCGACGGTGGAGAAGATGAAGTCGGAGTTGGCGGCGAAGCCGATGAGGTCCGAGTTGCCCTGGCCCCAGCCGGCGCCGAGGACGCCGCCGGACCCGAAGCTCATGATCGACTGGCCGACCTGCTCGCAGGCGCCGGACTTGGCGTAGCAGCCGAAGGGGTCGAGCCAGGCGTTGACGCGGGCCTGCACGTGGCTGGCGAACGTGCCGACGACGACGGCGCCGCCGACGCTCATGAGCAGGCCGATCACGATCCAGCTGGTGCGCTCGGTCGCGACGTACAGCATGATCACGAACATGCCGAAGAACAGTAGCGAGGTGCCGAGGTCGTTCTCGAAGATGAGGACGAGCAGGCTCATCGCCCAGATCATCAGGATCGGGCCGAGGTCGCGGCCGCGCGGCAGGTAGAGGCCCATGAAGCGGCGGCTGGCCAGGGCCAGGGCGTCGCGCTTCACCATCAGATAGCCGGCGAAGAAGATCGCGATGACGATCTTCGCGAACTCGCCGGGCTGGATCGAGAAGCCGGCGACGCTGATCCAGATTTTGGCGCCGAAGACGTCCGCGCCCAGGCCCGGGATGACCGGCAGGATCAGCAGGATGAGCGCGCCCGCCATCGAGATGTACGTGAACCGCTGAAGGGTGCGGTGGTCCTTCAGGAGCAGCAGCACGGCCGCGAACAGGGCGATGGCCACCGCGGTGTACATCATCTGGCGCGGCGCGGACTCGGAGAACGTGCCGAAGCTGCGCTTGGCGAGGTTCTGGAGCCGCTCGGACTGGTCCAGCCGCCAGATCAGCACGCAGCCGAGCCCGTTCAGGAGGGTCGCGATCGGCAGCAGCAGCGGGTCGGCGTACTTGGCGTAGCGGCGTACGACGAAGTGGGCGATGCCCGCGAGCACGGCGAGGCCGCCGCCGTAGACGAGCATGCCGGGGGGCAGCTCGCCGTGGATCGCGAGCCCGACGTTGGCGTAGGCGAAGATCGAGATGACCACGGCGAACACGAGCAGCATCAGCTCGGTGTTCCGCCTGCTCGGCAGCTCGATGGCGCCGATGGTGGTCGTGTTGGTGACAACGCTCATGGTGTGGCGGGCCCCCTGTGCCCGCGTATGACTACTGCTTTCCGCACAGGCCCACCAGCTGCTGCTCTGCCGCAGTCAGACTGGGGCCGGCTGTCTGGCTGTTCTGCTCCGCGGTGCGGCGTTCCTCGTCCTTCTTACACGCGGAAACCTGCACTCCGAGTTCATCGATCTTCTGGCGGGCTCCGTCGAGGCTGGTTTCGCTGATGGTCGCCTCGACCTGCTTGCGCTTGAAGGGCGGCAGGTACTTCAGTTCGATGTCGGAGCGGTCGGTCTCCACCTTGGAGAGCTCCAGCGGGCCGAGCTTCTGGCTGATGCCGCGGAAGAGCGCGACGTGGTCGCCCTTGACGCCGACGTAGTACTGGGTCTGCGTCCAGCGGTGGGCCGCGTAGAGGCCGCCCCCGACGACTCCGGCCACGATCAGCAGGATCAGCGTGCGGGCCGTCCACTTGCGGCCCTTGCTGCGGCGCCTGCGGGGGTGGTCGTAGGTGTCGTCGAAGCGGGCGTCGTCGTCGTACGGCTCGGGGTCGCCGAAGCTGCCGTACGCGCCGCCCTGGCCGTGGCTCTGGTCGGGGTAGCCGTAGCCGGGGGCATCGCCGCTGCCGGGCGGGCCGAAGGCACCGGCGGGCGGCGGGACCTGGCGGCCCAGGCCCGCGGCGCGGCCCGCCGGGGTCTGCATGGCGCCGCCGTCGAAGAGCTGGTGCTGGTTCTCGGCGACCGCGCCGACGACGACCGGGGTGTCGTTCAGCTGGGCGGCGAGGGTGTCCCCGCTGTCGGTGTCGAGGACGTCGGCGACGATGCAGGTGATGTTGTCCGGGCCGCCGCCGCGCAGGGCGAGCTGGATCAGGGACTGCACCGTCTCGTGCGGGCCGTGGTAGTCGGCGAGGGTCTCCTCCAGGGTCTGGTGGGAGACGACGCCCGACAGCCCGTCGGAGCAGATCAGGTAGCGGTCGCCGACGCGGACCTCGCGGATGGACAGGTCGGGCTCGACCGTGTCGCCGCTGCCCAGGGCGCGCATCAGCAGGGAGCGCTGCGGGTGGGTGGTGGCTTCCTCTTCGGTGATGCGGCCCTCGTCGACGAGGCGCTGCACCCACGTGTGGTCCTGGGTGATCTGCGTCAGGACCCCGTCGCGCAGCAGGTAGGCGCGGGAGTCGCCGACGTGCACCAGGCCGAGGCGCTGACCGGTCCACAGCAGGGCGGTCAGGGTGGTGCCCATGCCTTCGAGCTGGGCGTCCTCCTCGACCATGACGCGCAGCTGCTCGTTGGCGCGCTGCACGGCCGTGCCGAGCGAGGTCAGGATGTCGGAGCCCGGGACGTCGTCGTCGAGCTGCACGAGCGAGGAGATCACCTCGGAGCTGGCGACCTCGCCTGCGGCCTGGCCGCCCATGCCGTCGGCGACCGCGAGGAGACGGGGGCCGGCGTAGCCGGAGTCCTCGTTGCCTTCACGGATCATGCCCTTGTGTGATCCGGCGGCGAACCGCAGGGACAGACTCATGCGCACCTGCCCTGTCGACGCTTCCTCGGGGTACAACCGGTCTCGAGCCACACTGCCCACCCTCCGGTCGGGAGCGCGCTCGGGTCCGCGTCCTGCACGGGACGGACTGCCGCGGCTCGCTCGCTCCGCTCGCTCATTCTCGTACTACTTCCGCAGCTCGATGACGGTCTTGCCGATGCGGATCGGGGCGCCCGGCGGAATGGGCGTCGGGGTGGTCAGCCGGGTCCGGTCGAGATACGTGCCGTTCGTGGACCCGAGATCCTCGACGATCCACTGGCCGTCCCGGTCGGGGTAGATCCTGGCATGCCGGCTGGAGGCGTAGTCGTCGTCCAGCACGATCGTGGAGTCGTGGGCGCGGCCCAGGGTGATCGTCTGGCCGGCGAGGGCCACCGTGGTGCCCGTCAGGGTGCCCTCGGAGACGACGAGCTTCGTGGGCGCCCCGCGGCGCTGGCGCTGCTGCGGGGGCGCGGCGGCCTGGCGGCCCGCCTGCTGCGGCGCCCCGCCGCTGCCCCGGCGCGAGCCGCGCTGGGTGACGCGCGTACCGAAGAGGTCGCTGCGGATGACCTGGACGGCCACGATGACGAACAGCCACAGAACGGCCAGGAAACCCAGCCGCATGACCGTCAGGGTCAGCTCTGACATTGCCCCCGCTTCACCCTTCGGCTTGCCGGTAAATGATGGTGGTGCTGCCCACGACGATCCGCGAGCCGTCGCGGAGCGTAGCGCGGGTGGTGTGCTGCCCGTCCACCACGATGCCGTTGGTGGACCCGAGATCCTGGATCGTCGAGGGCGTTCCGGTCCGGATCTCACAGTGCCGGCGGGAGACGCCGGGGTCGTCGATCCGCACGTCGGCCTCGGTGCTCCGGCCGAGTACGAGGGTGGGGCGGGAAATCTGGTGCCGGGTGCCGTTGATCTCGATCCAGTGGCGCTTGGGGGCGCCGCCCGGCGGCACGGGGCCAGGCGCGCCCGCGGCCGGCCTGCGGCCCGGCGCGCCCGGAGGCGGCCCGGCGGGCATCGGCGGCGCGGCGACCGGCGGGTAGCCGTAGCCGCCGCCCTGCTGGTTCTGGGGTGGCTGCGGCTGGGAGGTGCTGCCGGCCAGGGTGCGGCTGCGGACCCGGTAGAGCCCGGTGTCGAGGTCCTCGGCCTTCTCCAGGTGGACCTTGATCGGTCCCATGAAGCTGTAGCGCTGCTGCTTGGCGTAGTCGCGGACGAGGCCCGCGAGCTCGTCGCCGAGCTGGCCGGAATAGGGGCTGAGGCGCTCGTAGTCGCCCGCGCTCAGCTCGACGATGAAGTCGTTGGGGACGACGGTCCGCTCACGGTTCCAGATCGTGGCGTTGTTGTCGCACTCCCGCTGGAGGGCTCCGGCGATCTCGACGGGCTGGACCTCGGACTTGAAGACCTTGGCGAAGGTGCCGTTCACCAGACCTTCGAGTCGCTGCTCGAACCGCTTCAGAACTCCCATGGGGCACCTCCTCCGTCGTTGTCGCCCGTACTGCTTACTGATCGTATCCACGCGTGGCGGATTCGGGTGGTTCCCCCTGGGTCCCGTCCGGACGAGTGTTGGTCCTCACAAGGGATCGTAGGGGGCCGCAAGGAACAGTGTCCCGCACCGGGAGTGCTGTGCGGGAGGGGCGTTCGGGGCGGGATCTCGGCCCCGGGGAAAGCGATGTGATTCCACCCCCGATGACGTGCTACTGTTTCGTTCGTCGCCAGGGGGACGGACCGAAAGGGAAGAACCACTGGGACGCTGCTCGGGCGAGTGGCGGAACGGCAGACGCGCTGGCTTCAGGTGCCAGTGTCCTTCGGGACGTGGGGGTTCAAATCCCCCCTCGCCCACAGATGGAACCCCCGCTTCGGAGAAATCCGAGGCGGGGGTTCTTCGTTGTGCCGACGCCGGATCCGACGCCGGGCCAACTTCCGTGCTGCGCCGACGACTTTCGTCGGGCGGGCCGCGACGAAAGAGGGCATCGCGGCCGCGGCCGGGATGTCTAGGGTCGTCGCGTGGATGCGACGGCGAAGATGCAGGCGGGCTGGAACTGGCTGCGGGGGCCCGAGCCGTGGACCCGGCGGATGCTCGCCGGCGATCTGGCGATTGCGGCGATGGTCACTCTGCTCGGGCTGGGCGTCGAGGAGCTGGAGAACGGCACCACAGTGCGGATGCTGTCCAGCGGCGCGGCCGTCTTCGCGCTGGTGCTGCTGCGGCGCCGGCTCCCGGCCGCGACCCTCGTCGTCAGCGCGGCGGTGGGGCCGTTCCTGCCCGGCACGGTGCTCGTCACGATCCCGCTCGGCTGGTCCGCGGGCCGCCGGATCGTCGGCGTCGGGCGCGCGCTGACCGCCTTCACCCTGGCGTTCCTGGCCTCGGTCGGCTTCGCCGTGGTCGAGCAGTGGGCGCAGATGCGGCCCCTGCTGGTGATTGTGTTCACCACGCTCATGTTCCTCGTCACCACCGTGATGCCCGGCCTGGCCAGCCGGTACTGGTCGCAGCGCCGGACCCTGCTGCGGGCCCTCCAGGAGCGCAACGGGCAGCTGATGCGGGAGCGGGCCATGGTCGCCGGGCAGGCCCGGCTGCGGGAGCGGCAGCGGATCGCCCAGGACATGCACGACAGCCTGGGCCACCAGCTGGCGCTGATCGCCGTTCACACCGGCGCCCTGGAGGTGGATCCGGAGCTCACCGACCGCCAGCGCGAGGCCGTGGGCGTGCTGCGGCAGGCCTCGGTGTCGGCCATGCACGAACTGCGTGAGGTCGTCGGGATCCTGCGCGACGGGGTGGAGGCCGAGGCTCCCGTGGAGGATGCGCAGCCCGCGGCCCGCGGCGTGGCCGGCATCGCGGGGATCGTGGAGGCGGCGCGGGCCGCGGGCACCGACGTACGGCTGGCCGCGCAGGGGCGGCAGAGGCCGCTGGCGGCGGCCTGCGACCACGCGGCGTACCGGATCGTGCAGGAAGCGCTGACGAACGCCTACAAGCACGCCCCGGGGGCCGCCATCGCGGTCGAGCTGCGGTACGAGGACGACTCGCTGGTCGTGGAGATCGCCAACGGCCCGGCCCCGGCCGGAGCGGAGGCCGGCGAGGTGGTCTCGGGCGGACAGGGCCTGACCGGGCTGCGGGAGCGGGCCCGCCTCGTCGGCGGGATGGTCCACGCGGGCGGCACCGAGGACGGCGGGTTCCGGGTGGCGGGCGTGCTGCCGTACGGGGCGGAGCCGGCCGGGGCCGAGGACGTCGCCGACGACTTCGGGCAGCGGGCGCAGGCGCTGGCCGCGGCGGCCGCAGGGCCGCCGATGGACTGGGCGGCCGTGGACCGGGAGCTGGCGGTGCGCGCGCGCAGCCGGACCGGCGGCATCGCGCTGGGCTGCGGCATCGCGTTCGCGGCGCTGGTCGTGTTCGTGATCGTGTTCGGGGCGCTCGCGACGCTGCTGGTGGGCTCGGTGAGCAAATCGATGATCAGCCCGGAGGAGTACGAGCGGATCCAGGTCGGCGAGAGCGAGCAGGCGGTGCGCGACCGGCTGCCCTCGGGGGAGAGCTTCCTGACCGAGGGCCTGGACCGCAAGGGCCCGCAGAAGGCCCCCGGCTCGACGTGCGCGGCCTGGCTGTCCTCGGAGAGCGAGGAGCTCGGCGACGATACGGTTTTCCGGTTCTGCTTCAAGGACGGCAAGCTCGTCGACAAGCAGTCGTACGAGGTCAAGCAGTAGGAGCGCGCGGGTGACAGCCAAGGTGATCCGAGTGGTGATCGCTGACGACGAGCCGCTGATCCGGGCCGGGATCAGGATGATCCTGACCTCGGCGCCGGACATCGAGGTCGTCGCCGAGGCGGCGAACGGCCGGGAGGCCGTGGAGCTGGCCCGCTCGCACGCCCCGGACGTCGTGCTGCTCGACATCCAGATGCCCGTGATGGACGGCCTGACAGCGCTCGGGGAGCTCGGCCGGGCCGTGCCCGAGGTGCGGGCCCTGGTCCTGACGACCTTCGGGGAGAAGGAGAACGTGCTGCGGGCGCTCGGCCAGGGCAGCGCCGGGTTCCTGCTCAAGGACACGGCGCCGGGGGAGCTGATCGGCGCGGTCCGGGCGGCCGCGGCCGGGGACGCGTACCTCTCGCCGGGGGCGACCCGGCACGTCGTCGACCAGCTGGCCTCGGGCCGGGCGGCGGCGCGCAGCGAGGAGGCCAGGCGGCGGATCGCCGAGCTGAGCGAGCGCGAGCGCGGGGTGCTGGCCCTGCTGGGCGAGGGGCTGTCCAACGCGGACGCGGGCCGCCGGCTGCACATGAGCGAGGCGACGGTGAAGACGTACGTGAGCCGGATCCTGGCGAAGCTGGGCTGCGAGAACCGCGTGCAGGCGGCCCTGCTGGCCAGGGACGCAGGGCTGTAGATACGGTCGGGCCGGAAACACGGAACGCGCCGGCAGGCCCGGCGGTCAGGGGCGGGGGCGGCAGCATGGCGATGACGGCACGGCACGCGGCGGACGCGGCGGGCACGGAGGACTGCGAAGGGCGGCTGCCGGCCGTACCGGGCTTCGCGCCGCGGACGGAGGACGGCTCGCCCAAGGAGGCCGGCAGGGCGCTGCGGGGCAGGGTACCGCGCTCGGCGCACGCCCGCTTCGAGCTGCCGGCCGGGCGGCCGGACGCCGTTCGCGCGGTCGAGGAGTCCAACGCCGGGCGGGTGCCCGAGCTGACGCCGATACGGGTGGGCCGGATGGCCGCGAACCCCTTCGCATTCCTGCGCGGGGCGGCCGGACTGATGGCCCATGACCTGTCCACCGGCCCCGTGACCGGCATCGGGGCGCAGATCTGCGGCGACGCGCACGCCGGCAACTTCGGCCTGTACGGCGACGCCCGCGGCCGACTCGTCATGGACCTGAACGACTTCGACGAGACCGTCTTCGGGCCCTGGGAGTGGGACCTGAAGCGGCTGGCAACCTCGCTGATCCTCGCCGGCCGGGTGGCCGGCACGGACGAGGACACCTGCCGGGCCGCCGCCCTCGACGCGGTCGGCACCTACCGCCGCACCATGCGGCTGCTGGCCAAGCTGCCGGCGATGGATGCCTGGAACGCCATCGCGGACGAGAAGCTCGTCACGCACGCCGACGCCCGCGACATGCTCGGCATCCTCCAGCGGGTCGTGGACAAGGCCCGCAGCAACACCTCGGCGCGGTTCGCCGCCAAGTCGACCGAGCCCTGCCCCGACAACGGGCGGCGCTTCGTGGACGCCCTGCCGGTGCTGCGCCGGGTCGGCGACGCGGAGGCGGCGGCCGTGGCGGCCTCGCTGGGCCCGTACCTCCAGACGCTCCAGGGGGACCGGCTGCCGCTGCTGGCCCGGTACGCCATCCACGACGTCGCGTTCCGCGTCGTCGGCACGGGCAGCGTCGGCACCCGCTCGTACGTGGTGCTGCTGCTGGACCACCGGGGCGAGCCGCTGGTGCTCCAGGTCAAGGAGGCGCGGCCGTCGGTGCTGCTGCCCCACCTGCCCGCGGTGGGCTTCGGGGCCCGGGCCGAGGAGCACGAGGGCCGCCGGGTGGTGGCCGGGCAGAAGCGCATGCAGGTGGTCTCGGACATCCTGCTGGGCTGGACCACGGTCGAGGGGCGCCCGTACCAGGTCCGCCAGTTCCGCAACCGCAAGGGCAGCGTGGATCCGGCGGCGCTCTCCGCGGACCAGCTCGACGACTACGGCCGGATGACCGGGGCACTGCTGGCCCGGGCGCACGCGCACAGCGCCGACCCGCGGCTGCTGGCCGGGTACTGCGGGAAGAACGAGGAACTGGACGAGTCGTTCGCCGCGTTCGCGGTGGCCTACGCCGACCGCACGGAGGCCGACCACGCGGACCTGGTGGCGGCGGTCAAGGCCGGGCGGATCGCCGCAGAGCCCGGGGTCTGAGCAGGTGCACCGGGCCGGCCCGCGGTGCGGCTGCCGGCCCGGTAGCGGTCGGGGTCACGGTCCAGGGTCGATGTTTCACGTGAAACCCCGGCCCGGCCGGACCGGGCTTAGGGTGGCCGGGTGAGCGAGCAGCAGAGTGAAGAGACCGCCTCCGCGACCTCCGGCGCCTGTGGGCCGGCCTCCGGCGACGAGCGGCCCGAGGCCCGCCTGGAGCGGGCCGTACGGGTCGCCGAGCAGGCGCTGATCGAGTTCGAGATCGCGGTGGAGACCTTCCGGGTGGAGGTCGAGAATTTCTCCCGGCTGCACCACCGGAAGCTGGGCCCGATGTACGCGCGCCTCGACGAGCTGGACGCCCTCATCGCCGAGGCGAAGGCGGAGCGCAGCGGTGACGCCGAGGACCTGCGGCTCGCCCGCGAGGCCCGCTCGCTGGTGATGCCCATGCCGGGGGTGGACGAGCTGTTCCACGACTGGATGGGCTCCGACGGAATCTCCGACGACGCGGGCGCGATGCTCACCGACCGGCCGGTGCAGCCCCCGCAGCGGGTGCGGCCGACGGAGGAGGCCAAGCGCCTCTACCGCGAGCTGGTCCGCCGGTCCCATCCGGACCTCGCCCAGGACGAGGCCGAGCGGCAGCGGCGCGACGCCTTCATCGCCCGGGTCAACGCCGCGTACGGGCGGGGCGAGGAGCAGCTCCTGCGGGAGCTGGCCGAGGAGTGGGCGGCCGGCCCGGCGACGGAGGCGGAGCAGCGGCTGAGTGAGAGCGAGGAGCTGTACGCCCGGCTGGAGTGGCTGGCCCAGCGCAAGGAGCTGCTCACGGTGGTCGCCCGCGAGCTGGAGGACAGCGCGATCGGGGCGATGCTGCGGATGTCCCCGGAGGACCCGGACGGGCTGTTGGACGAGATCGCCGAGCAGCTGCTGGCCCAGGTGTCCGACAAGGAGGCCCAGCTCGCCGCCCTGGTCGCGGGGTGAGCGGGGCAGGCTCGGCTAAGTTGGAGCTCCGACCTGTGACGAGAGAAGGCGACGTATGAACTTCGGACCGCTTCCCTCGGTGGACGCCGCCGCAGTGCCCTCCGAAGGCTTTGTGCTGGACGTCCGCGAGGACGACGAGTGGGCCGCCGGGCACGTGGAAGGCGCCCTGCACATCCCGATGAGCGACTTCGCGGCCCGCTTCGGCGAGCTGACGGAAGCCGTCGAGGACGGCCGCCGGGTGCACGTGATGTGCCGGGTCGGCGGGCGCTCCGCACAGGTCACGCAGTACCTGGTGCGCCAGGGCATCGACGCCGTGAACGTCGACGGCGGGATGCAGGCCTGGCAGGGGGCCGGGCGTCCGATGGTGGCCGACAGCGGCAGCCCGACCTTCGTGCTGTAGGAGCACGCGCTGCGTCTGCCCGCAGGGCCGCGTCAGGCGCCGGCGAGGCGCCTCAGGCGAGTGCGTGGGCGGCCAGCAGGTCGCCCAGGGCCTCCTCGTGCGCAGCGGCCGGGCCGAGCTGGAGCTCCAGCTGCTTGGCCCAGGCGTGGTAGCGGTGGAGCGGGTAGTCGGTGTCGGCGCCGAAGCCGCCGTGCAGGTGCTGCGCCGTCTGCACGACCCGGCGCAGGCCCTCCGCGGCCCAGATTTTGGCGACGGCGATGTCCCCGGCGGGCGGCAGCGGGCCGCCGGCCCCGCCGGTCGCCGCGTCGATCCGCCAGGCCGCCTGCCACAGGGTGGCCTCCATGGCGCGCAGGTCGATGTAGCGGTCCGCGGCCTGGACGGCGACCGCCTGGAAGGTGGCCACCGGGAAGCCGAACTGCTCGCGCTTGCCCGTGTACTCGCCGGTCATGGCGAGCACGGCCGTGCCGAGGCCGAGCGCGAGGGCGCAGGTCCCGACGGTGAGGAGCCGGCGCAGCCGCTCCCAGACCTCCGGGGGGGAGATCAGGTGGGCCGCGGGCACCCGGACACCGTCCAGGGAGAGTTCGGCGAGCAGCTCCCCGCTGGTGGAGAACTGGTCGGCCAGGGTGAGGCCCTCGGCGCCGCGCGGGACGAGCGCGAGGACGGCCTCCCCCGCGCCGGTGTGGGCCGGTACCGCGATCCAGTCGGCGCCGTGCGCCCAGGGCACGGCGGTCTGCACCCCGTCGAGCATCCAGCAGGTGCCCTCGCGGCGTGCGCCGACGGCGAGTTCGGCGGGATCGTGGCCGCTGCGCCCGTGGGCGGCGGCGGTGAGGACGAGTGCCCCGCTCCCGGCGCCGGGCAGCAGGGCGCGGCAGAGTTCTGGGCTGCCGTGGGCCTGGACGGCGGCGGCGGTGGCGCAGTGCTCCAGCAGCGGAACCCGGGCCAGCCGCTTGGCCGCCTCGCGCAGCACCAGGCAGAGGGCGACCGCGTCGAGGCCGGCGCCCCCGTACTCCTCGGCCAGGACCAGGCTCAGCAGGTCGGATGCGGCGAGCCGGGCCCACAGCGGCCGGTCGAAGTCGTCGGCGACGGCGCCCGGGGTCAGGGCGGGGCTGGGCACGCCGTCCGGGGCGACCCCGGCGAAGACGGCCTTTGCCGCCTCGGCGGCGGCCTGCTGCTCCTCGGTGAAGGTGAAGTCCACTGCCTGTCCTCCCGCGCGCACACCGGCAATCCGTCCACTCGATCTGACGGAGCGTCAAGATAGAGGAGGTTCCGGGAATTGGACAGGCCTGCGGCGGCGGCCCCGCACGGGACCGCCGCCGGCCCGGCTCAGCGGTCGAAGTCGATCTCCACTTCCTCGGTCACCGCGTGGGACTGGCAGGCCAGCACGAACCCGGCGTCCGTCTCCTCCGCCTCCAGCGCGAAGTTCCGGTCCATCCGGACCTCGCCCTTCACCACGAACGCGCGGCAGGTGCCGCACACCCCGCCCTTGCAGGCGTACGGGGCGTCCGCGCGGTTGCGCAGCACCGTGTCCAGCAGGGATTCCCCGCCCTCGATCGGCCAGGTGCCCGAGCGGCCGTCGAGGCGGGCGGTGACCCGGCCGTGCGCCGGGGTCTGCGCCGCGGCGGGGGCCGGTGCGGCGGCGTCCTCGACGTGGAAGACCTCCTCGTGGACCCGGCCGCGCCCGACGCCGAGCGCGCCCAGGGCCCGCTCCGCGGAGACGACCAGACCGTAGGGCCCGCACAGGTACCAGCCGGTCACGTCGGCGACGGGCAGCAGCGCCGGCAGCAGGCCCTTCAGGCGCTCCTCGTCCAGCCGCCCGGACGGCAGCCCGGCCTCCTGCTCCTCCCGGGACAGCACCGTGACGAGCTGGAACCGGTCCGGGTAGCGGTCCTTGAGGTCGGCGACTTCCTCCAGGAACATCGTCGAGGCCTGCGTGCGGTCGGTGCGCACCAGGCAGAACCGGGCGTCGGGCCGGGCCGCCAGCAGCGTCGCGGCGATCGACAGCACCGGGGTGATGCCGCTGCCGCCGACGATCGCCGCGTAGTGCCCGCCCGCGGGCGAGGCGGCGGGGTCGAGGACGAAGCGGCCCGCCGGGACCATCACGTCCAGCGCGTCTCCGGCGGCGACCTCCTTGTGGGCGAAGGTGGAGAACTCGCCGCCCTCCACGAGCCGTACGCCGACCTGGAGCCGCTCCGGGCCGGGACCGGCGGGGTCCGGGGCCGGGGAGCAGATCGAGTAGGTGCGGCGGACCTCCGCGCCCTCGGGGGTCGTGCGGCGCAGGGTGAGGTGCTGGCCGGCGGCGTGCCGGTAGTCGGCGCGCAGCTCTGCCGGGACCGCGAGGGTCAGCGCCACGGAGTCGTCGGTGAGCCGGTCGACCGCCGACACCGTCAGCCGGTGGAAGGCGCCGTGGCGCGGGGGACGCGCGGAGCCCGGCGCCGGCGCGGGCGACGGCGTGGACGCGGCCATCTACAGCTCCTTGAAGTGGTCGAACGGTTCACGGCACGCGGTGCAGCGGCGCAGCGCCTTGCACGCGGTGGACGAGAACCTGCTGAGCAGCTCGGTCTCGGTGGACCCGCAGTGCGGGCAGCGGACCGACAGGGCGACGGGGACCGGCCCGCCCGCCGCGTGCGGGCGGGGCGGGGCGATGCCGAACTCGGCGAGCTTGCGCCGGCCTTCGGCGCTGATGTCGTCGGTCGACCAGGCGGGCGACAGGACGGTGCGCACCCGGACGTCGGGTATGCCGTGGCCGGTCAGGGCCCGCTCGATGTCGGCGGACATGGCCTCGATGGCGGGGCATCCGGTGTACGTGGGGGTGAGGGTGACCTCGGCGTGGCCGTCCTCGTGCATCCGCACCCCGCGTACGACACCCAGCTCGGCCAGGGTGAGTACGGGCAGCTCGGGGTCGGGGACGGCGCCGGCCAGCTCGGTCAGCTCCGCCTCCAGGCGGCTCAGGGTCTCGGGGGCGGCCTGCGCGCGGGTCACCATGTCGCCCCCGGGTGGCTGCGGTGCAGATGCTGCATCTCGGCCAGCATCCGGCCGAACGGCTCGGTGTGCAGGCCCTGGCGGCCGGCCCCGGCGGCCCAGGCGCCGGTGCGGGGGCCCTCGGGGAGGGAGAGCCCGGCCCGCTCCAGGACGCCGGCCAGCGCGGCCAGCCAGCGGTCCTCCAGCGCGGTCCAGTCGACCCCGTCGAGGCCCTCCACCGGCTGGAACAGCTCGCCGGTGTACTTCCACAGCGCGTCCAGGCCGGCCCGCATGCGCCGACGGCTCTCCTCGGTGCCGTCGCCGAGCCGCAGCGTCCACTGCTCGGCGTGGTCGCGGTGGTACGCGGTCTCCTTGACGGCCTTCGCGGCCAGGGCGGCGAACGGCCCGTCGCCGGCGGCGAGCTGCGTGTGCAGCTCGTGCTGGTACAGGGAGAAGTACAGCTGGCGGGCGATGGTGTGGGCGAAGTCGCCGCCCGGCTGCTCCACCAGCTGGACGTTGCGGAAGGAACGCTCCTCGCGCAGGAACGCCAGCTCGTCCTCGTCGCCGGCCATCGACAGCAGGACACGGGCCTGGCCGAGCAGGTCGAGCGCGATGTTGGCGAGGGCGACCTCCTCCTCCAGCACGGGGGCGTGGCCCGCCCACTCGCCCAGGCGGTGGGAGAGGACCAGCGCGTCGTCCCCGAGCGCGAGGGCGGCCGCGGCCGACACGGAGACGTCGGTGCCGGTCACAGGTGGCTCACCCCTTCGGGGATGTCGTAGAAGGTCGGGTGCCGGTACGGCTTGTCGGCCGCCGGCGCGAAGAACGGGTCCCGCTCGTCCGGTGAGGACGCGGTGATCTCGGCGGAGGGCACCACCCAGATGGAGACGCCCTCGCTGCGCCGCGTGTAGAGGTCGCGGGCGTTGCGCAGGGCCATCTCCGCGTCGGGCGCGTGCAGGCTGCCCGCGTGCGTGTGCGAGAGGCCGCGCCGCGAGCGCACGAACACCTCCCACAGCGGCCAGTTCTGCGTCATACCCCTGCCTCCTCGTTCGTTGCCGCGGCGGCCGGTGCCGCCGTGTGCTTGGCGGCGTACGCCGCGGCCGCCTCCCGGACCCACGCGCCTTCCTCGTGGGCCCGGCGGCGCTGCTCGAGCCGCTGTTCGTTGCACGGGCCGTTGCCCTTGAGCACGTCCCAGAACTCGGCCCAGTCGATCGCGCCGAAGTCGTAGTGCCCGCGCTCCTCGTTCCACTTCAGGTCCGGGTCGGGCAGGGTCAGGCCGAGCGTCTCGGCCTGGGGAACGGCGATGTCCACGAAGCGCTGGCGCAGCTCGTCGTTGGAGTGCCGCTTGATCCGCCACGCCATCGACTGCGCCGAGTGCGCCGACTCGGCGTCCGGCGGGCCGAACATCATCAGCGAGGGCCACCACCAGCGGTTCACCGCGTCCTGGGCCATCGCGTGCTGCTCCGGGGTGCCCTGGGAGAGGGCGAGGAGGAGCTCGAAGCCCTGGCGCTGGTGGAAGGACTCCTCCTTGCAGATCCGGACCATGGCGCGGGCGTAGGGCCCGTAGGAGCAGCGGCACAGCGGCACCTGGTTGGTGATCGCCGCGCCGTCCACGAGCCAGCCGATCGCGCCGACGTCGGCCCAGGTCAGCGTGGGGTAGTTGAAGATCGACGAATACTTCTGCTTCCCCGCGTGGAGCTTGTCGAGCAGTTCGTCGCGGCTGGTGCCGAGGGTCTCGGCGGCGCTGTACAGGTACAGCCCGTGGCCCGCCTCGTCCTGCACCTTGGCCATCAGGATCGCCTTGCGGCGCAGCGAGGGCGCGCGGGTGATCCAGTTGGCCTCGGGCTGCATGCCGATGATCTCGGAGTGGGCGTGCTGGGCCATCTGGCGTACGAGCGTCGAGCGGTATTCGTCGGGCATCCAGTCACGCGGCTCGACGCGCTCCTCGGCCGCCACCGCGGCGTCGAAGGCCGCCGCGAGCTGTGCCGCGAGGCCGGCTTCCAGCCCCGCGTCCTGCCCCGATTCCGGGGTCACTGCCACCATCCCGGCCCCCTGCCAGAGTCTGTTGACCGCCCGACCGACCGATCGTTCGGTTCGTTCTCTTCAATGGTGAGACGGCGGCCCGTAGGGTGTCAACCTCTGTGGTCAACCTGTGGACGCCGAACGATCGGGACGCGATGGAATCGAACGAGCGCGAGACCGCGGAAGCGGACGATCCGCCCGCCCGCCCGCCGGCCGTCCCGACGGCCCCCCCGCCGGGGATCGCGGGGCTGTCCGCCCCGTACCGGGCCGCCGCGGCCCTGGCCCTGGCCGTGACCGGCCTCGCCGCCTGCGCCCACCTGGCCCTCGCCTTCCTGCACGTCGCCCCGCCCAACACGCTGAGCAAGCGGCACGCGGCGGCGGTAGACGGCTGGATCTACCCCGAGTTCGAGCAGAACTGGAAGCTCTTCGCCCCCAACCCGCTCCAGCAGAACATCGCCGTCGAGGTCCGCGCGGAGTACCGCACCCCCGGCGGGGAGGTGGTCACCGGGCCGTGGCACGACCTGTCCGCCGACGACGGCGCGGCCATCGAGCACAGCCTGCTGCCCAGCCACACCCGGCAGAACGAGCTGCGCCGGGCCTGGGACTTCTTCACCGGCTCCCACGACGAGGACGACACCCCGAACGGAGAGCGCGGCGAACTGTCGGAGCAGTACCTGCGGCGCATCGCGCTGAACCGGCTCGGCGAGGGCGGCACCGCCGGCCGTGACGGGGAGGTCGTACGCATCCAGCTGCGCTCGGCGACGCGCGCGGTGCCCGCGCCGGCGTGGAGCGACGAGCAGACCGACACCCAGACGTACTACCGGGAGCTGCCGTGGTGGACGGTCTGAGACGGGCGCGGGCCGGAGCGGCGCGGGCGCTCGCGAGGGCCACCGGGGAGGCGCTCGGCCCCTACCAGAGCGCCGTCGTCCGGATCGGCTTCGCCGGGACCTGGCTGTTCTTCCTGCTGCGGGAGTACCCGAACCGGCACGAGCTGTACGGGCCCGACGGCCCCTGGAGCTGGGAGCTGGCCCGGCGGCTGGTCGAGTCGAACCACGCCTTCACGGTGCTGCTGTGGTCGGACTCGGTGCTGTGGTTCGAGACCGTCTACCTGGTGTCCGTGCTGGCGAGCGCGCTGCTGCTGCTGGGCTGGCGGACCCGGGCGACATCCGTGGTCTTCATGGCCGGGGTGCTGTCCCTGCAGAACCGCAGCGTGTTCATGGGCGACGGCGGCGACAACGTCATCCACCTGATGGCGATCTACCTGGTGCTCACGCGGTGCGCGCAGGTGTGGTCGCTGGACGCGCGGCGGGCGCGGCTGCGGGGGTCCGCCGCGGCGGGGGCGGCCGGGCCGGTGCTGTGGGGCGTGCTGGGCGCGGTGTTCGCGTACGGGGCCCTGACCGGGCGGTTCGGGCTCGGCTGGACGGCCGCGTTCGCGGCGCTGTGGGTGGCCGCCGCGGTGTGGTGGACGGCCGAGCGGAACGAGGGGGCCGGGCGGGGCGAGGGGGCGGTCGGCCGGAGCGGGGGGCGGGCCTTCCTGGATGTGCTGGCCAACGTGGTGCACAACGCCGGGATGCTGGTGATCATGGCGGAGGTCTGCCTGATCTACGCGACCGCGGGCTGGTACAAGGTCCAGGGGTCGCGGTGGCAGGACGGCACCGCGCTGTACTACCCGCTGGGGCTGGACTACTTCAGCCCGTGGCCCGGGCTGTCGGCGCTGCTGGCGAGCAGCGGGACGGTGGTGATGCTGCTGACGTACGGGACGGTCGTGCTTCAGGTGGCGTTCCCGTTCACGGTGTTCCACCGGCGGATCAAGAACGTGCTGCTCGGTGTGATGATGCTGGAGCATGCGGGGATTGCGGTGTTGCTGGGGCTGCCGTTCTTCTCGTTGGCGATGATTGCCGCCGATGCGGTGTTTCTGCCGACCGGGTTTCTGGTGGGGGTCGGGGCCGTGGTCGCGCGGCTGTGGGGGCCTCGGGGGGCCGGGGCGGCTTCGGGTGGGCCGTCGCCGGCATCCCCTGCCCGGGCTGGGGACGCCGACCCGGATCCCGATCCGGATCCCGACCCGGATCCCGATCCCGATCCCGATCCCGATCCGGATCCCGACCCGGACGTGGCTGCGGCTGCGGGGCCGCGGTAGTCGCCGCTGCGCGGGCAGCTCCCCGCCCCGCCCTTCGCCCGTTCCCCGGGCTCTGCCCGGACCCGCGCCTCAAACGCCGGCGGGGCTGAAGTGGGGCGGCGGGGCTGGACTGGGTCGGTCGGCGGGGCTGGACCGGGCCGGCACGGCTGGATTGGGACGGCAGTGCTGGGTTGGACCGGCAGGGGTGGGTTGGGCCGGCAGGGCTGGCCGGTGGGTTGGGGTCGGCAGGGCTGGCAGGGGTGGGTTGGGGTGGCAGGGCTGGACCGGGTCGGCTGGGGCGGCAGCGCTGGGTTGGGGCGGCGGGGTGGGCGGGGTGTGTGGATTAGGGTCGGGGTATGGGTGTGGTGCGGGAGTGGCGGGAGGGTGTTGAGCGGGGGGACCTCGTCGTTCTCGACGGGTTTCATGCGCTGAAGCACGCCCTGCGGTTCGGGGCCGACGTGCGGGTCGCCGTGGCCGACGATCCCGAGGCGGTGCGGGCGCTGGCCGCGCAGCTGGCTCCCGATGTGGAGGACGACGTCGAGCGGCTCGTGCGGGCCGCCGAGCTGCGGACGCTCCTCACCCGCGTGCACCCCACCGGGGTCGCCGCTCTCGCCGTGCGGCCCGATGCCGCCGAAGGCCGGGCCCGGCTGGACCGGCGGCCGCGGACCGCGCCCATCGTCGTGCTCGACAACCCGCGCAACCTGGGCAACGTCGGCGCCGTGGTGCGGCTCGCCGCCGGCTTCGGGGCGACCGGCGTGGTCACCCGGGGCGACCTGGACCCGTGGCATCCGAACGTCGTACGGGCCGGGGCCGGGCTGCACTACGCCACCACCGTGCAGTCCGTGAGCCTGGAGACCCTCCCCGACGGGCCCGTGTACGCGCTCGACCCGGAGGGCGAGGACATCCGTGCCCTCACCCTCCCGGATGACTCGCTGCTGGCCTTCGGCTCCGAGCGGCACGGGATCTCGCCCGAGCTGCGCGCCCGGGCGGATCACCTCGTCTCCCTGCCGATGCGGCCGCAGGTGTCCAGCTACAACCTGGCGACCAGCGTGGCCATGGCCCTGTTCCACTGGGGCGGGCCCCACCCCGGCTGAGCCGCCGTCACGCCTGGCGGCGGACCTCCACCATGCGGAAGCGGTTCGCGACGAACGCCCCGTCGCACAGCGCCGCGTTCGCGGCCGGGTTGCCGCCCGAGCCGTGGAAGTCGGAGAACGCCGCGGTCTGGTTGACGTACACCCCGCCGGTCAGGTTCAGCGACAGCTGCGCCGACTCCTCCAGGCAGACCTCCTCGAGGGCCCGCTCGGTGTCCGCGGACGTGGTGTACGCGCCCACCGTCATCGCGCCCTTCTCGCGCACCGTGCGGCGCAGCAGGGCGAGGGCGTCCGCGGTGCTGTCCACCGCCACCGCGAAGGAGACCGGGCCGAAGCACTCCGAGAGGTAGGGCGCCGAGTCGTCCGCCTTGCCGGCGTCCAGCTTCACCACCACCGGGGTGCGCACCACGGCGTCCGGGAACTCGGGGTTGGCCACCTCGCGGGAGGCCAGCGCGACCTCGCCGAGGCCGGCCGCCGCCTCCAGGCGGGCCTTGACGCCCGGGTTGACCAGCGCGCCCAGCAGCGCGTTGGCGCGGGCGTCGTCGCCGAGCAGGCCGCTGACCGAGGCCGCGATGTCGGCGACCACCTCGTCGTACGTCTTGCGGCCGGCGTCCGTGTCGATGCCGTCCCGCGGGATCAGCAGGTTCTGCGGGGTGGTGCACATCTGGCCGCTGTAGAGCGACAGGGAGAAGGCGAGGTTCGCCAGCATGCCCTTGTAGTTGTCGGTGGAGTCGACGACGACCGTGTTGACGCCGGCCTTCTCCGTGTACACCTGGGCCTGGCGGGCGTTGGTCTCGAGCCAGTCGCCGAACTCCGTCGAGCCCGTGTAGTCGATCACCTTGATCTCGGGGCGGACGGCCAGTTCCTTGGCGATGCCCTCGCCCGGGCGGTCGACGGCCAGCGCGACCAGGTTCGGGTCGAAGCCCGTCTCCTCCAGGACCTCGCGGGCCGCCTGCACCGTCAGGGCGAGCGGGAGGACGGCGCGCGGGTGCGGCTTGACCAGCACCGCGTTGCCGGTGGCGAGGGAGGCGAACAGGCCCGGGTAGCCGTTCCACGTCGGGAAGGTGTTGCAGCCGATCACCAGGGCGATGCCGCGCGGGACCGCCGTGAAGGTCTTGTCCAGCCGGAGCGGGTCCTTCTTGCCCTGCGGCTTGGACCAGTCCGCCTGGCCCGGGACGCGGGTCTGCTCCGCGTACGCGTACGCCACCGCCTCCAGGCCGCGGTCCTGCGCGTGGGGGCCGCCCGCCTGGAAGGCCATCATGAACGCCTGGCCGCTGGTGTGCATGACGGCGTGGGCGAACTCGTGCGTCCGCGCGCCGATGCGGGCCAGGATCTCGATGCAGACCAGGGCGCGCGCCTCCGGCCCGGCCTCCCGCCAGGCGCCCATGCCCGCGCGCATCGCGGGCAGCAGCACCTCCGCGTCCACGTGCGGGTACTCGATGTCCAGGGCGGGGCCGAACGGGGAGACCTCGCCGCCCGTCCAGCCGTCGGTGCCGGGCTGGTCCAGGTCGAAGCGGGTGCCCTTGAGGGCCTCGAAGGCGGCGAGGCCGTCGGCGGGGGCGGTTTCGCCGTACGCCTTGGGGTGCTCGGGGTGCGGGGACCAGTAGGCACGGCTGCGAATGGCCTCCAGTGCCTGGTCCAGGGTGGGCCGGTGCTTGGCGGACAGCTCCGACAGGGCGGGCGACTGGGGGACGGTGGGCTCGGCGGCCATCAGGGACCAACTCCTCGTTGAGCCGGGCAAGATCGGACTGGATCGCAGACCGGGATCAGGCAGGGGCGGGTGAAGAAGAGCAGACTGGAGTTAGAGTAACCGAACGATCGGTCGGGACAAGAGGGCCCGGCGGACCTGTGGACAACCCGGTGCGGGAGGATCAGGACATGACAGCAATCGAGCGGTCCCGCACCGTTGCGGTGGTCGGCGCCGGCACCATGGGCCAGGGCATCGCCCAGGTCGCGCTCCTCTCAGGCCACCGGGTGCTGATCTACGACATCAACGCCGCCCTCGCCGCCGACGGCGTCGCCATCGTCCAGGACCGTGTCGAGCGCATGGCCGCGAAGGGCCGCCTGGAGCCCGCCGAGGCCGACGCCGCGAACGGCCGGATCGTTTCGGCCTCCGCCCTCTCCGACCTCGCGGACGCCGCGCTCGTCGTCGAGGCGGTCGTCGAGGACACCGCCGTCAAGCGCGCGCTCTTCGCGGCACTCGAAGAGGTGGTGGCCCCGGACGCCCTGCTGGCGACCAACACCTCCTCCCTCTCCGTCACCGAGCTGGCCGCCGGCCTCGCGCACCCCGGCCGCTTCCTCGGCCTGCACTTCTTCAACCCGGCCCCGCTGCTCCCGCTCGTCGAGGTGGTCAGCGGCCACGCGACCGACCCGGCCGCCGCCGAGCGCGGCTACCGCACCATGCTGAGCTGGGGGAAGACCCCGGTCCGCTGCGCCGACACCCCGGGCTTCATCGTCAACCGCATCGCCCGCCCCTTCTACGCCGAGGCCTTCGCGGTGTACGAGGAGCAGGGCGCCGACCCGGCCACCATCGACGCCGTGCTCCGCGAGTCCGGCGGCTTCAAGATGGGCCCGTTCGCGCTGACCGACCTGATCGGGCAGGACGTCAACGAGGCCGTCACCCGGTCGGTGTGGGAGTCCTTCTTCCGCAGCCCCAAGTTCACCCCCTCGCTCGCGCAGCGCCGGCTGGTCCAGTCGGGTCGCCTCGGCCGCAAGACGGGGCACGGCTGGTTCCCGTACGGCCCGGACGCGCCGGCCCCGGCCCCGCACACCGCCGCCCCCGAGGAGGCCCCGGAGAAGGTCACCGTGGTCGGCGACCTCGGGCCCGCCGCGGACCTCGTCGAGCTGATGGAGGAGGCCGGGATCGCGGTCACGGCCACCGGGAGCGGGGGCCCGTACATCCAGCTGCCCGGCGAGGGGCAGCTGGTGCTCGCGGACGGCAGGACCTCCGTCGAGTTCACCGACGTGGTCTACTTCGACCTCGCGCTGGACTACCGCGGGGCCACCCGTGTCGCGCTCTCCGCGGGCGAGGACACCAGCGGGCGGACCCTCGCCGAGGCCGTCGGGCTGTTCCAGAAACTCGGCAAGCAGGTCTCCGTCATCGGCGACGTCCCGGGCATGATCGTGGCCCGCACGGTGGCGATGCTGATCGACCTCACCGCCGACGCCGTTGCCCGCGGAGTGGCCACGGCCGAGGACATCGACACGGCGATGCGGCTCGGCGTCAACTACCCGCTGGGCCCGTCCGCGTGGCACGAGCGGCTCGGCCGCGACTGGGCGTACGACCTGCTGCACCACCTCGACGAGCGCTGCCCCGGCGGCCGTTACGCGCCCTCGCTGGCGCTGTTCAAGCTCGGCTACGCGGACTCCCCCGAGGACACCGAGGACACCGAGGACGCCGCCCAGGCGGAGGCCGCCGCCGAGGCGGAGGAGCGCGCATGACGACCGCCAGGCGGGACACCTACACCCCCGAGTCGCTCCTGACGGTCGCCGTCCAGGTCTTCAACGAGCGCGGCTACGACGGCACCTCCATGGAGCACCTCTCCAAGGCGGCCGGCATCTCCAAGTCCTCGATCTACCACCACGTCGCGGGCAAGGAGGAGTTGCTCAACCGCGCCGTCAGCCGCGCGCTCGACGGGCTCTTCGCCGTGCTCGACGAGCCGGGCGCGGTGCAGGGCCGGGCGGTCGAGCGGGTCGAGTACGTCACGCGCCGCACGGTGGAGGTCCTGGTCTCCGAGCTGCCGTACGTGACGCTGCTGCTGCGGGTGCGGGGCAACACCCGGACCGAGCGCTGGGCGCTGGAGCGCCGCCGGGAGTTCGACCACCAGGTCGCGGAGCTCCTCAAGGCGGCCGCGGCCGACGGCGACCTGCGGGCGGACGTGGACATCCGGCTGGCCACCCGCCTGCTGTTCGGCATGGTCAACTCGCTGGTCGAGTGGTACCGCCCGCACCCCGGGACCACCCCGGACCAGCTCGCCGACGCCGTGGTCCACATGGCCTTCGACGGGCTGCGCACGATCCGCGGCTGACCGGCGGGGGCGGTTCGCCGGGGTTGCGGCGAATCTGGCCGAAAAACTGTGCGATCAGGGGGCCCCTCCGGCATGTACGCTGAGCGCGACTCAAATCCTGAGCGTGTTCAAAACTGGGGGGCCGGTGCGCAATCGCCGTCTTGTAATGTCCGCTGCCGTCGCCGTGGCGGCCAGCGTCGGAATGGCCCTGGCGCCGGCAGCGGCGCAGGCCGCTCCCGCCGCTCCCGCGGCCAAGGTGAAGCCCGTACCGGGCGTGGACGCCGGCAAGCTGGCCAAGCCCGAGGCCAAGACCTTCCACAGCCCCGCCGAGCGCTCGGTCCGCAAGTCCCTGCGTACGGCCAAGGGCCAGGCGGTCGTGGGCCAGGCGACCGAGGGCCAGGCGACCGAGGCCGCGCCGCAGGCCGACACCGCCGCCTCCGCGGGCAACCCGAACCTCGCCGTCGTCCTCAACGCCAAGCCCACGTCGGCGCACGGCATCGCGCTGCAGTCCTCGATCGTGAGCGCCCCGGGCGTCACGCTGAAGGTCACCTACGACTGGGGCGACGGGTCGGTGGACGTCGCCGACGGCATCCCCGACCTGGAGACGACGCAGCAGCACCGGTACGCCGAGCTGGGCGAGTACAAGGTCAAGGTCACCGTGACGGACGCGGCGAACCAGGTCGAGGTCGTCAACGAGCTCCCGCTCTCGACGGTCGGCTCCGACTTCACCCCGCACACCCCGACCCGTCTGCTGGACACCCGCAGCGGCACCGGTGCGCCGAAGGCCAAGGTCGCGCCGTACACCTCGGCCCGGGTGAAGATCGCCGGCAACGCGAAGATACCGGCGGGCGCCAGCGCGGTGGCCCTGAACGTCACCGCCACCAACACCACCAGCGGCGGCCACGTCACGGCCTTCGCGTCCGGCGGCAAGCGCCCGACCACCTCGAACCTCAACTTCGAGCCCGGCCAGACCGTTCCGAACATGGTGATCGTGCCGGTCGGCAAGGACGGGTACGTCGAGCTGTACAACGGCGGCTGGGAGTCGATCGACCTCATCGCCGACGTCACCGGCTACTTCGCCCGCACCGCGTCCAGCGGCTACACCCCGATGACGCCGGTCCGCTTCGTCGACACCCGCGAGGGCCTGGGCACCGCCTGGGGCCAGGTCCCCGGCCAGGGCACGTTCGGCACCCAGATCAGCGGCCTGCGGGGGGTCCCGGGCGGCATCACCGCCGTGGCCCTGAACGTGACCGTCACCAACCCGCGGGAGGACGGCCACCTGACCGTCTTCCCGAGCGACGTGCAGCAGGCCCCGACCACCTCGAACCTGAACTTCCGGGCGGGCCAGACCATCGCCAACTCGGTGATCGTCCCGGTCGGCCCCGACGGCAGCATCAAGGTCCGCAACGGCGCCTGGGCCGGGGTCGACGTCATCGTCGACGTCGTCGGCTACTACAGCCCCGACAGCCAGGGCGCGTACATGCCGACCGCCCCGAACCGCATGATCGACACCCGGGACCCGGTGGAGTGGGGCAACGAGCCGCTGGCCGGCCGCAACTACATCTGGCTCGCGGTCTCCCACAAGGAGCAGGGCATCGCCGGGTACGTCATGAACACCACCGTGACCAGCCCCGCCGAGGCCGGGTTCCTGTCGGTCGCCCCCGACCCGAACGCGCCCAGCGACTACTACAACGACACCGTTTCCGTCCCGGCGCGGCCCACCGCGTCCAGCCTGAACTGGGCGGCGAACAAGACCGCCGCGAACATGGTCCAGGCGAGCTCCGGCGGCACCAACGGCGTCATCGACTTCTGGAACCAGAGCTGGGGCCCGATCCACCTGATCGTCGACATCTTCGGCTACTACGAGACGAAGTAGCAGCCCCCTGCGGCGGCGGCCCGGTCCCGGATGGCGACCGGGCCGCCCCGATGGCAGCCTGGGAGAGAAGTTCCAGGCGACCGGTCGCCACCTCCGCACCGCTGCAGACCACTGCAGACCGCTGTTCGTCCGCGGGAGGTGGACCTCGTGACAAGCCGTGCTTCTCGAACCCGTTGTCTTCTCGGCCCCCTCGTGGCCGCGGCCCTCTCCGCCGCACTGGTACCCGTCGCGGCGCCCCCGGCCGCAGCACAGGGCTGCGACACCTCCGTGCTGTGCCTCATCAACACCGAGCGCACCAGCCGCGGGCTGCCGGCCCTGACCGTCAACCAGCCGCTGACGAACGCGGCCCGGCAGCACGCCGTCGCCGCCGTACAGCAGAAGTGGTGGGGCCCGGGCAAGGACCCGCACCGGAACCCGCAGACGGGCTCCACACCGCAGACGCGCATCACCGCGGCCGGCTACTGCCCGAACCCGCGGTCGTGGGCCTTCAGCGAGATCACTTACACCGGCTGGGGCAGCGGGGGGACCCCGAAGGCCGCCGTGAACTGGTGGATGCACAGCCCTGGGCACCGGGCGATCATCCTCGACGGGTCCCTGCGCGACATCGGCCCCTGGCCGCAGCCCGGCTCGGCCGACCCGGCCGGGGCCGGCGCGAGCAACGCCTGGACCTACGTGGTGACCTTCGGCCGCTGCCGGCAGTGATCCGACCCGGCTCCGGCCAGGCCCTCCGCAGACCGCTAGTCCTCCGGGAAGGCCGGGCCGGCTCCGGTGCCCTCCGGGGCCGGGTCGAGCAGGTCCGTCTCCTCGAAGACCAGCAGAGTGCGCGTGGAGAGCACCTCCGGAATGGCCTGGAGGCGGGTGAGGACCAGCTCGCGCAGGGTCCGGTTGTCGGGGGTGTGGACCAGCAGCAGAACGTCGAAGTCGCCGCTGACCAGGGCGATGTGCGCGGCACCGGGCAGCTCGCGGAGCTTCTCGCGCACCGTGCGCCAGGAGTTCTGGACGATCTTCAGGGTGATATAGGCGGAGGCGCCCTGACCTGCGCGTTCGTGGTTGACGCGGGCGGTGAACCCGCGGATCACCCCGTCGTCGATGAGTCGGTTGATCCGGGCGTAGGCGTTCGCGCGCGACACGTGGACCTGCTCGGCCACCGACCGTATCGACGCGCGGCCGTCCGCCTGGAGCAGCCGCATGATCGACCGGTCTATGGGGTCCAGCGGGCGCGGCGGGGCGGACGGGGCCGCCTGTGGGCCGGAGGAGGATCCCCCTGCCGGGACCGGTGCGGAACCGCTTGCGGCCATTTGTTCATCCGGCATTGCCCACTGCCTCCCTGTCCTGGACGTCCTGCACCCATCCCAGGGCCACGGCGCCAGTTTGTCCACAGCCTGAGGTCGCCTGTAGCCAAATTGCGCCATCGACCGAACAATCGGTTGGTGAGGCACCTCACTCATCCGGCTACCGCCGGGGGTGCCCCACAGGTACTGCCTGCCCGCTTCCCAAGAGGAGGTGTACGCCGCCATGACGGTCCAAGAGCTGCCCGGTGCCGGGGCGTCCCACCGTTCTGCCACGCCGCCCGCCTGGAGTCCCCGTACGGACCCCGCCCCGCTGCTCCCGGACCCCGAGCCGTACCGGGTGCTGGGCACGCCGGCCGCGGAGAAGCTCGACCCCGAGCTGATGCGCCGCTGCCACGCCGAGCTGGTGCGGGGGCGCCGCTACAACGCGCAGGCCACGGCCCTCACCCGGCAGGGCCGACTCGCGGTGTACCCGTCCACGGTCGGCCAGGAGGCCTGCGAGATCGCGGCCGCGCTGGTCCTCGAGGAGCAGGACTGGCTCTTCCCCAGCTACCGCGACACCCTCGCGGCCGTGGCGCGCGGGCTGGACCCCGTACAGGCGCTGACCCTGCTGCGCGGCGACTGGCACACCGGCTACGACCCCCGCGAGCACCGGATCGCCCCGCTGTCGACCCCGCTCGCCACCCAGCTCCCGCACGCGGTGGGCCTGGCGCACGCCGCGCGGCTGCGCGGTGACGACGTCGTCGCCCTCGCCATGATCGGCGACGGCGGCACCAGCGAGGGCGACTTCCACGAGGCCCTGAACTTCGCGGCCGTCTGGCAGGCCCCGGTGGTCTTCCTCGTCCAGAACAACGGCTTCGCCATCTCCGTACCGCTCGCCAAGCAGACCGCCGCCCCGAGCCTGGCCCACAAGGCCGTCGGCTACGGCATGCCCGGCCGCCTCGTCGACGGCAACGACATCGCCGCGGTCCACGAGGTGCTGTCCGAGGCGGTCCGGCGGGCCCGGTCCGGCGGCGGGCCGACCCTCATCGAGGCCGTCACCTACCGCATGGAAGCCCACACGAACGCCGACGACGCGACCCGCTACCGCGGTGACGCCGAGGTCGAGGCATGGAAGGCGCACGACCCGGTGGACCTGCTGGAGCGCGAGCTGACCGCCCGCGGCATCCTCGACGCGGCGGGCATCGAGGCCGCCAAGGAGGCGGCCGAGCAGATGGCGGCCGCACTGCGCGAGCGGATGAACGCGGACCCCGTCCTGAACCCGATGGACCTGTTCGAGCACGTCTACGCGGAGCAGACCGGCCGGCTGCGCGAGCAGGCGGACATGCTGCGTGCCGAGCTCGAGGCGGAGGAGCAGTCGTGACCACGGTGGCGGCGAAGCCCGCGACGATGGCGCAGGCCCTGAACCGGGCCATGCGCGACGCCATGGCGGAGGACCCCACGGTCCACGTCATGGGTGAGGACGTCGGCACCCTCGGCGGCGTCTTCCGCATCACGGACGGCCTCGCGAAGGAGTTCGGCGAGGACCGCTGCACGGACACCCCGCTCGCGGAGGCCGGCATCCTCGGCACCGCGGTCGGCATGGCCATGTACGGTCTGCGGCCGGTCGTCGAGATGCAGTTCGACGCGTTCGCCTACCCGGCGTTCGAGCAGCTCATCTCGCACGTGGCGCGCATGCGCAACCGCACGCGCGGCGCCATGCCGCTGCCGATCACCATCCGCGTGCCGTACGGCGGCGGGATCGGCGGCGTGGAGCACCACAGCGACTCCTCGGAGGCGTACTACCTCGCCACCCCCGGCCTGCACGTGGTGACCCCGGCGACCGTCGAGGACGCGTACGGGCTGCTGCGCGCGTCGATCGCGAGCGACGACCCGGTGGTCTTCCTCGAGCCGAAGCGGCTGTACTGGTCGAAGGCCGACTGGAACCCCGAGGCGCCCGCCGCCGTACCGGGCATCGGCACGGCGCAGGTCCGGCGCCCGGGCACGAGCGCGACCCTGATCACCTACGGGCCCTCCCTCCCGGTGTGCCTGGAGGCGGCCGAGGCCGCCCGCGAGGAGGGCTGGGACCTGGAGGTCGTCGACCTGCGCACGCTGGTGCCGCTGGACGAGGACACCGTCATGGCCGCCGTACGCCGTACCGGGCGCGCGGTCATCGTGCACGAGGCGAACGGTTTCGGCGGACCGGGCGCGGAGCTCGCCGCCCGCATCCAGGAGAAGTGCTTCCACCACCTGGAGGCGCCGGTGCTGCGCGTCACGGGCTTCGACATCCCGTACCCGCCGCCGATGCTCGAGAAGCACCATCTGCCCGGTGTGGACCGGATCCTGGACACCGTGGCCCGCCTGCAGTGGGAGAACTGATGGCGCAGGTAATGGAGTTCAAGCTCCCCGACCTCGGGGAGGGACTGACCGAGGCCGAGATCGTCCGCTGGCTGGTGGCGGTGGGCGACGTCGTCGCCGTCGACCAGCCGGTGGTCGAGGTCGAGACGGCCAAGGCGATGGTGGAGGTGCCGTGCCCCTACGGCGGTGTGGTCACCGCCCGCTTCGGGGAGGAGGGCACGGAACTCCCCGTCGGGGCACCGCTGATCACGGTGGCGGTGGGCGCGGGTGCGGCTGATGCCGCCGCGGTGGCCGGTGCGGGCGCAGGAGCGGAGCCGGAGGCTTCCGGTTCCGGCAACGTCCTGGTCGGCTACGGCACGGACCACTCCCGCCCGGCGCGTCGGAGGCGGGTGCGACCGGGCTCCGCCGCGCCGGCTCCCGCCCCTGCGGCCGTTCCCCAGCCCGCTGCGGCTGCTCCGGTGGCCGCTGCGGCCCCGGCCCCGGTGGCTGCTCCGGCTCCGGCAGCTGCCCCGGTGGCCGCGGTCCTGTCGACCGGACCCGTGCCGGTGATCTCGCCCCTGGTGCGCAAGCTCGCCCGGGACCACGGGATCGACCTGCGCGCCCTGCGCGGCTCCGGACCCGAGGGCCTGATCCTGCGCGCGGACGTGGAGGCGGCGCTCAAGGCTCCCGCCGCGGCACCCGCCCCGGCTGCGGCCGCCGCTCCCGCTGCGGCGGTCGGCGAGCGCATCCCGCTCAAGGGCCTGCGCGGCGCGGTGGCCGACAAGCTCTCGCGCAGCCGCCGGGAGATCCCGGACGCCACGTGCTGGGTCGACGCCGATGCGACCGAACTGATGGCGGCCCGGGCGGCGATGAACGCCGCGGGCGGCCCGAAGGTCTCGGTGCTCGCGCTGCTGGCCCGGATCTGCACCGCGGCGCTCGCCCGCTACCCGGAGCTCAACTCCACCGTGGACCTGGCGGCGAACGAGATCGTCCGGCTGCCCGCCGTGCACCTCGGCTTCGCCGCCCAGACCGAGCGCGGCCTGGTCGTGCCGGTCGTGCGCGACGCCCAGGGGCGCAGCGCCGAGTCGCTGACGGCGGAGTTCGCCCGGATGACGGAGCTGGCGCGGACCGGGAAGCTGGCCCCGTCGGACCTCACGGGCGGCACGTTCACGCTGAACAACTACGGCGTGTTCGGGGTCGACGGGTCCACGCCGATCATCAACCACCCGGAGGCGGCGATGCTCGGGGTGGGCCGGATCGTCCCCAAGCCGTGGGTCCACCAGGGCGAGCTGGCGGTCCGCCAGGTGGTCCAGCTGTCCCTCACGTTCGACCACCGGGTCTGCGACGGCGGGGCCGCGGGCGGCTTCCTGCGGTACGTGGCCGACTGCGTGGAGTCCCCGGCGGTGCTGCTGCGCTCGCTGTAGCCGCCCAAGCGCCCGGGCGGCACCGCCCGGGCGCGGGCAGCACCGGGGGGGGGGGGGGGGGGGGGGGGGGGGGGGGGGGGGGGAAGGGGGGAAGGAGGGGGGGGGGGGGGGGGGGGGGGGGGGGGGGGGGGGGGGGGGGGGGGGGGGGTACGAANNNTTCCTGCCCTCCCCCCTTCTCCCCCGTCCCCTCCCCCCCCCCCCCCCGACCCGCCCCCCCCCCCCCCCCCCGCCCCCCGCGGCGGCGTCCAGTCCGCATGCCGCAGGATGCCGCGGACCACGGCCCCGGAGGGGGCCAGGCGCAGCGCGCCGTTGCGCAGGGACACCGCCAGGGGGTGGGAGAGCCGGTGGCCGAGCCGCCCGGCCCGGCGGGCCGCGCGGGCCACGCCCTGGCTGCGGGGCCGGCGTACGGCGTCGTAGCGGGCCAGTGCCGTCTCGACGTCCGGTCCGGCGGCCAGTTCGGCGGCCAGGGTGACCGCGTCCTCCAGGGCCTGGCAGGCGCCCTGGCCCAGGTTCGGCGTCATCGCATGCGCGGCGTCCCCGAGCAGCGCCACCCGCCCGGCGGTGTAGGCCGGCAGCGGGGTCGCCAGCTCGTGGACGTCGTGGTGCAGCACGTCCTCGGGGCGGGTGGCCGCGAGCAGCCGGGCGACCGGCTCCTGCCAGTGCGCGAACCGCCGCCGGAGCACGGCCAGGGGATCCACGTGGCGGATGCCCGCCGGGGCGGCGAGCACGGCGTGCCATTCCGCCCGGCCGTCGGCGAACGCGATGTGCCCGAACTCCGCGCCCGGGCCCCAGGCGAGCTCGAAGTCGGTGTCCAGGGCGATCGGTTCGGCCGTGACGGCGCGCAGCACTGTGGAGCCGCTGTAGACCGGGCCCGGGTGGTCCGGGAAGAGCCGCGCGCGGATCCCGCTGCGCACCCCGTCGGCCGCGACCACCACATCGGGCGCCGTACCGGGCCGCCCGCCGGGCCCCTCGCCGGGTCTTTCGCCGAGCGCCGTGTCGAGCGAGCCGGTCACCCCGGTCCGCAGGCAGCCGGGCGGCAGCGCCCCGCGCAGCAGGCGGTGGAGCTCGGCGCGCGGGATGCCGGTCATGGGGATGCCGAGGGCGCGCTCCAGGGCGGCGCCGTCCATCCGGGACAGGACGCGCCCGCCGGCGGTGCGGGTGCCGCCGGTGTACTGGCGGCGGGCGGCCGCGCGGACGGCCCCGCCCACGCCCAGCGCGTCGAGGGCGCGGATGCCGTTCGCGGCGAGCGAGATGCCGGCGCCCGCGTCGTCCAGGACCGCGGACCGCTCCAGCACGGTCACCTCCCACCCCGTGCGGTGCAGGCCGATCGCGGCGGCGAGGCCGCCTATGCCGCCGCCGATCACCAGAGCCCTGCCGTTCATGAGCGCCCCTTTCTACAGATGTAGAAGTCGTGGGCTGAGCCTACCCCGGGCCTTCTACAGGTGTAGAAATGGGGGGTGAGCGAAGAACGACGCACCGTCCTGGCCGATGCCGCCATCGAGGTCCTGGCCGACGCCGGCATGCGCGGGCTGACCCACCGCGCGGTGGACCGGGCCGCCGGACTGCCCGACGGCACCACCTCCGCCTACTTCCGGACCCGCGCCGCCCTGCTGACGGCCCTCGTACGCCGTCTCACGGCCCGGGACCAGGCCGAGCTCCAGGCCGCCGGCGAGCGCACGCCCCCGCTGCGCACCCCCGCCGAACTGGTCGACGGGCTGGCCGCGCTGACGCGGGCCCGGCTCACCGGCGAGGGCCGGCAGCGCTCCCTGGCCCGCTCCGCCTGCGTGCTGGAGAGCGTCCGGGACCCCGAGCTTCGCGAGATCCTCGTGCCCCGCGACAACGCCGGCCGGGCCGCCGTACGGGCCTTCCTGGCCGCAAGCGGCGCACCCGACCCGGACGCCCGCACGCAGACCCTGCTGGCCTGCGTGGACGGCCTGGTCTTCGAGCACCTGGTGCAGGGCACCGAGGTGCCGTTCGACGCCCTGGAGGGGCTCGTCGCCGCCGCCCTCAGGTAGCCGCCCCGCAGGGCGGCCGGAGGATCAGACGGTCAGCAGGAGCTTGCCCACGTGGGTGCCGGACTCCATCGTCCGGTGGGCCTCGGCCGCCTCCTGGACGGGGTGCACCGCGTGTACGACCGGGCGGATCCGGCCCGCCGCCACCAGGGGCCACACGTGCTCACGGACGGCCGCGACGATGGCCGCCTTCTCGGCCCGCGGCCGGGCCCGCAGCGTGGTCCCGGCGATCGCCGCCCGCTTCGACAGCAGGGTGCCCAGGTTCAGTTCGGCCTTGACCCCGCCCTGGAGCCCGATGACGGCGAGCCGTCCGTTCACGGCGAGGGCGTCGACGTTCCGCGCCAGGTACTTCGCCCCGATGATGTCCAGGATCACGTCGGCCCCGGCGCCCCCCGTCGCGGCCCGCACCTCCGCCACGAAGTCCTGTTCGCGGTAGTCGATCAGGATGTCGGCACCCAGCTCCTTGCAGCGGGCCAGCTTCTCCATGCCGCCGGCCGTCACCGCCACCGTCGCGCCGACGGCCTTCGCGAGCTGGATCGCCATGGTGCCGATGCCGCTGGAGCCGCCGTGCACCAGCACGGTCTCGCCGGGCCGCACATGGGCCACCATGAACAGGTTCGACCACACCGTGCAGGCCGCCTCCGGCAGGGCCGCCGCCGTCACCAGGTCCACGCCCTCCGGGACGGGCAGCAGCTGGCCCGCCGGCACGGCCACCCGCTCCGCGTACCCGCCGCCGCTGAGCAGCGCGCACACCTCGTCGCCCACGGCCCAGCCGGACACGCCGGGGCCGACGGCGGAGATCCGCCCCGAGCACTCCAGGCCCGGGTGGGGCGAGGCGCCGGGCGGCGGGTTGTAGAACCCCTGGCGCTGGAGGACGTCGGCCCGGTTGACGGCACTCGCGGCGACGTCGACGACGACCTCGCCCTCGCCGGGCACCGGGTCGGGGGCCTCGGCCCAGACGAGGACCTCGGGGCCGCCGGGCTGCTCGATGGTGATCGCATGCATGGCCCGGAGCGTACGCCAACTCACCGGCTGCGGGCCCCGCCACGGCCACCGCCGGCAGCGTCGTGGTCATGCGGCCTCGTTACCGGTACCGCGTCCACCCGACGCCCGGTCAGCGCATCCGCGCGGCGCGGGTGTTCGGGTGTTCGGGTGTCGGCGTGTGGTCCGGAACGATGCCCTGGCCCGCCCGCTTCCCGGGCGATCGCGTCCCCGCCGTGGAGTTTCACGTGAAACATCCTCCGGAGACCCACGGCAGGTCGAGGATCTCCAGATCCTGCCCCGCCCGCGCGCCGTGCGGCGGTACGACGGCCAGCGCGTCGGCGGCGGCGATGCCGCGCAGCATCGCCGGGCCGTTGTAGCGCAGCGGCACGGCGTGCTCGTCGGTCAGCACGACCGGGACGAGCCGGGTGTCGTACGGGTGGCCCGGGATGCCGCCCTGGACGGGGACGGCGTACCGGGGGCGCTGCCGGCGGCCGGCGAGGGCGCGCAGCAGCGGTTCGGCGAGGGTCAGCAGGCCGGAGACGGCGGCGAGGGGGTTGCCGGGCAGCCCGACGAGGTGGCGGCCCTCGGCGCGGTCGCCGAGCCGGGCCAGCAGCATGGGGTGCCCGGGGCGGACGGCCACCCCGTCGACCAGCAGCTCCGCCCCGGCCCGGCGCAGGACGGGGTGGACGTGGTCCACGGGCCCGGAGGCGGTGCCGCCGGTGGTGATGACCACGTCCGCGTCGGAGCCGGTGACGGCGTCCAGCAGGGCCTCGGCCCCGGCCGGGTCGTCGCCGATCCGGCGGGTGCCGGTGACCTCGGCGCCGATCCGGGTCAGCCAGGGGCCGAGCATGGGGCTGAGGGCGTCGCGGATCAGGCCGTCGTGCGGGCGGCCCTCGGTGAGCAGTTCGTCGCCGAGGACCAGGATCTCCACCCGGGGCCGGGGCCGGGTGGCGAGCTCGTCGTACCCGGCGGCCGCGGCGAGGCCGAGCACGGCCGGGGTGACGAGGGAACCGGCGGGCAGCATCAGGTCGCCGGAGCGGCACTCCTGGCCGCGCGGGCGGATGTCCTGGCCGGTCTGCACCGGCCGGTCGGCGTAGAGCTGGGAGCCGGCCTCCCGGGAGTGCTCGCTGCGGAGCACGGCGGTGGTGTCGGCGGGGATCCGGGCGCCGGTGGCGATCCGCACGGCCTCCCCGTCGGCCAGCGGCTCGGGGCGTTCGGAGCCGGCCAGCACCCCCTCGCCGGGGCGGACGGTCCACGGGCCGGGGCCGGCGACGGCCCACCCGTCCATGGCGGAGGTGTCGAAGGACGGCAGGTCGGTCAGGGCCTCCAGGGGCTGGTCCAGCACTTCCCCGAGCGCCTCGGCCAGGGGCACGCGGTGGATGCGGGCCCGGACACCGGATCCGGCGCGGGCTGCGGCCTCGCGGGCCTGCGCCCAGCCGAGGGCACGGTGCCCGCCGGGCCCGGGCCCGAGGCCGCTGCCCGCGGGGGTGCGGCTGACGAGGGCGAGGGCCTCGTCGAGGGCCTCCATGGCGCGGTCGGAGTCGGTGGGGCTCATCCCGGGGTGCTCTCTCCGGTCTCGGCACCGTTCCCGGTCTCGGCGGCCCAGCGCAGTGCGAGGTCGGCGGCCTTGCGGGAGGCCTCCGCGACGGCGGCGGCGGGATCCGCTCCGGCGGCTTCGGCGCGGGCCGCCGCGTAGCCGACCAGGAAGGTGGTCAGCGGGGCGGCGGGCCGGGCGACGCCGTGGGCGGCGTCGCGGGCGAGGTCGAGCAGGGCCTTGGTGTCGACGTCCACGTCGATGCCCAGCTCGGCCTTGGCGGCGGTGATCCATTGGTCCAGCACGTTTCCATGCTCCCTGATCCTGGCGCGGGCTGAAGCAAGATCCTGCCAGGTGTCGCAGTCGAAGGAGGCGAACGGCTCGGTGTCCGTCACATGCGCCAGCCGCAGTTCGCCGGTGAGGGCGCGCAGGGGGAGGCCGGACAGGGTGCCGTGCTCGGCGGCCAGCAGGGCGATCTCGCGGCGCAGCGGCTCGGCCCGGTAGGCGGCGACGAGGGGCTGGTCGCGGCCGGTGCGATCGCGCAGCAGGGCGCCTTCCATCCCCTCCGCGCCCCCGGCGTCCTCCGCACCGGGACTGCCGGGCGGGCCGGCGGGCGCCGCGAGCAGGGCCCGGACCGTGGCCCGGTCGAGGAACGGGAGGTCGGCGGAGAGGACGAGGACCAGCTCGGCCGTGGTCTGCCGCAGCCCGGCGTCGAGGGCGGCCACCGGCCCGCCGCCGGGCGGGTTCTCCCGGGCCCAGCGGACCGGCCGGGACGTGGGCCGGCGGTCCCCGACCACCACGGTGGCCTCCGCATCTGCGCAGGCGTCGAGGACGCGGTCGAGCAGGGTCCGGCCGCCCACCCGCAGACCCGGCTTGTCCGCACCGCCGAGTCGCCGCGCGGCGCCGCCGGCGAGGACGATCGCGTCGTAGCTCATGCCCCGAGTATGCGCGGACCATGTTCCGGCCGGGGAAACGCACTTGCCGGGACCGGAACCGGGGTCCGGGTCGCGGGATCCGCGATCCGGACCCCGGATGCGCACGTGAACGGGCGGGGCCGGAGGAATCCGGCCCCGCCCGCGTGCCACCGCCGCCTGCGCGGTGGTTACAGGTACGGTCCCGAGCGGACGGGCCGCTGCGGGCCTTCCTCGTCGTCGTCGTGGGGTGCGCCCGCCGGCAAGGCCCGGCGCATCTGCTCCAGTTGGGCCCGCGCCGCCATCTGCTGCGCGAACAGGGCGGTCTGGATGCCGTGGAAGAGGCCTTCCAGCCAGCCCACCAACTGGGCCTGGGCGATGCGCAGTTCCGCCTCGGACGGGACGGCCTCCTCGGTGAACGGCAGGGAGAGCCGCTCCAGTTCCTCGACGAGCTCGGGAGCCAGGCCGTCCTCCAGCTCCTTGACCGACGCGGCGTGGATGTCTTTCAGGCGGACCCGGCTGGCCTCGTCCAGAGGCGCGGCGCGGACTTCTTCCAGAAGTTGCTTGATCATGCTGCCGATCCGCATGACCTTGGCGGGCTGTTCGACCATTTCCGTCACCGGGACCTCGCGCGACTCGTCATCGGCGCCGCCGACCGCCATCCCGTCCTGTCCCACGATCAGGACGTGCGGGGGACTGTCCTGCGACCGTTCACTCCTCGGCATCTCCATGCCTGTCATTCTCTCGCACACCTGGGTTCTCAGTCGGTGTGCCCCCGTACGGGCGTGATCCACCCTGTACGGGGGCGGCAACACCGGGTGACCGTCAGGCGGCTGCGCGCCGGGCGAACCCGCCGCCGGACCGGGTCACCAGGGCCGCCAGCAGGGCGGCGCCCAGCGGGACCAGGACCAGCAGCGTCCCGATCGTCTCCCACGGCAGGACGATCGGCACGTGGACGACGTCGTCCGGGCCGCCGGATGTCTCCAGGAGGTGCTCCGTCTCGCGCCGCCGGAAGAGCCGCAGCCCGACCGCGGGCAGGATTCCGGACAGGGTGCCCAGGACGACTCCCATGAGGGCCACCAGCCCGCACTGGAACCCGCTGACGGCGCGCCGCACTCCGGGGGCCGCGCCGACCGCCGCCAGGGTCTTCAGGTCGGCCTCGGCGTCGGTCTGGGCGAGCCCCGTGGCGATGCCCGCGGCGCCGAGGGTGACCAGGCCGGCGAAGACGGTCAGCGCGAGCAGGGCCGTGCTGTCCCAGCCCTGGTAGCCGGACTCGATCAGGACCGGGGCCTCCACGCCGATCCGGTCGATCTGTGCGGACAACTGCTGCCGCTGCCGGTCGGTGGCCGCCCCGTCCAGGGTGAAGTACGAGGCGAAGGGCTGGGTGGCGAGTCCGGCGGCCCGGGCGGCGGACGGCGGCAGGACGAGCTCGATGCCGTAGCCGTCGACGCCCTCGGGCGCCTGGTGCACGGCGAACACCTTGTCCTCGCCGGGGGCGTACTCGCCCGGCCCGTTGACCGCGCGGTCCGCCTCACGGCCGATCAGCCGCACTGTGACCCGGCCGTCCTTGACGTTGCGCCGGTCGAACGAGACGGCCTGGCCCGACTTCAGCGCGGCGACCGTGCCCGGATCGGTGACGGCGAGCGTGGTCAGCAGCTTCTCGTCGGCGACGACCAGCGGGTACATGGCGGGGTGCCGGGTCGGGGCGCACCGCCGGT
The DNA here is from genome assembly GCF_056436005.1 of Streptomyces sp. NPDC043854. Classification (NCBI taxonomy): domain Bacteria; kingdom Bacillati; phylum Actinomycetota; class Actinomycetes; order Kitasatosporales; family Streptomycetaceae; genus Streptomyces; species Streptomyces sp. NPDC043854. The sequence goes on along the minus strand of NZ_JBWKDK010000033.1, from coordinate 7,330 downwards.
CCCGGAGCAGGGCCCGGCGCTCCGCCTCGGTGAAGGAGGAGGGCCCGACATCGCCCGCGTGGAGCGGGCAGCGCTGCTCCGCGGGCTGGATGACCTCGGCCCGGCCGCAGCCCTCGCTGCGCGCGCTCTGCTCGCAGTCGGGCGCGCCGACGTGGACCCGGTCCACGTCCGCCCTTACGGCCAGCGGGAGTTCGCTGCTCACCGCGTCGCGGACGGCCGCCATGGCCTTCTGGTGTCCGGTCTCGTGCAGTTCCACCCGGCCGGAGCCGGCCGGCAGCTCGGCCACGTACTCGAACCGGGCCTGGGCCTCGTGACTGCGCTCGTAGGTGGCGACCGCGACGGTGCCGGCGACGGCGGCCAGGACGGCTGCGACGGCGGGCGCGGTACGGCCCCGGTTGCGCACCGCGTCGCGCAGTGCGAGCCGCGGCGACAACGGCAGCAGGCGCCCGAGCCGCCCGAACAGGCCGACGAGCACCGGGGTGAGGGCGACGAGGCCGAGCTCGGCGAGGGCGCTGCCGTACACGACGACGTTGGCGCCCATCCGGGAGGCGGCGCCGAAGAGGGCGATCGCGGTGCCGAGGCCGAGGGCCGCGAGCCCCACGAAGGGCAGGATCCGGTTGGCCCGGCGGATTCCGCGCCGGCCGGTCAGCGAGGCCAGCACGGTCTGGCGGGAGGCGCTGACGGCCGGGACGACCGCGGCCAGCAGGCCGGTCACGACGGCGAGCAGGGCGATCCCGGCTATCTCCGGCGGGCGGACGTCGAAGCTGCCGAAGCGCACGCCGACGTACTCCTCCAGCAGCGGGCGCAGGGCCACGGTGAGCAGCGCGCCGGTCACGGTGCCGAGGACGGCGGCCGCGGCGCCGATGACCAGGCCGCCGGAGAGCACGATGGCCCGGATGTGGCGCCGGTCGCCGCCGTTGGCGCCGACGAGCCCGAGCTGGCGGCGCGAGCGGCGGGCGCCGACCGCGAAGGCGGGCCCGGCCAGCAGGCAGATTTCCAGCATGGCGAGTCCGACGACGGTGGCGAGGGCGGCCGTTTCGCTGCCCGGCAGCTGCGGCGGGCCGTCGTCTCCGACGCTTTCCGTCTGCGTCGCGTACAGGGGCACGTCGGACGGGGCCGGCGGGTGCAGGGTGACGACGCGGGACTGGACCAGCACCCCCTTGGTGTTGGCCTCCTTGACCATGTTCCACGTGAAACCATCGGGCCCGGTCTTCACGAGGTACCTGTCGTGGGCGACCACCCCGGGCACCCCGGCGGCCCGGAGCTCCTTGTCGAGCGGGGTCAGCAGGGTGCCGGGCGGGGCGATGACCTCGTGCCGGTCGAGCTCCGAGGGCAGCTCGTACGCGCCCACGATCCGGTACCAGGTGCTCGATCCGCGGGGCGTGAACTGCGAGCCGACGAACAGGCCGGAGGCCTTCAGGAAGGCGTTGGTGGCGACGACCTCTCCGGCTTCTTCGGGCGTCCGGCCGCGGTCCATGGCGACCATGCCCTCGACCAGCGGGCTGGACAGGTCCAGCTCCCGCAGCTCGGCGTCGAGCAGCCCGTGGCGGGTGCGGACCTTGGCGTGGCCGCTGCTGTCCTTGAGGGAGCGGGCGCCCGCCGGGATCGCGGACGCCGGCTGCTGCGGGTCCGGCTCCGGCGGCTCCTCGGAGGTGAGGCCGCCGGCGGGGGAGAAGCCGCCGCCGTCGGGCTTCTGGTGGATGGGTGCGGCCATGCCCGAGGAGAACAGGGCGGCATCGGCGGCCCCCATCCTGCGCGTGACGGTCTCGGCGGGGGAGAGCTGGGCGCTGCGCAGGGTCAGGTCCGCCGCGCTGACCCCGATGATCGGCAGGGCGATCATCGCGAGGACGAGGGAGCTGCGGCCCTTGGCGCGCCAGGCGTCGCGGCGGGCTATCCGGATGGCCGCGACCCAGGAGTGGTACGCCTTCACGGTCGGCCCGCCTGCCCCGAGAGCAGCGATTCGGCATGGGTGCGCAGCGTCGAGTCGACGATGCGGCCGTCGCGCAGGAAGACCACGCGGTCGGCCCAGGCGGCGAACCGCGGTTCGTGGGTGACGAGGATGCCGGCGGCGCCCGCGTCGCAGCGCGAGCGGAGCAGGGCGAGGACGGATTCGCCGGTCTCGGAGTCGAGGGCGCCGGTGGGTTCGTCGGCGAGGACCAGGCGGCGGTCGCCGACGAGGGCGCGGGCGATGGCCACGCGCTGCTGCTGGCCGCCCGACATCTCGTCGGGGAACCGGTCGGCGGTCGCGCCGAGTTGCATCTCGTCCAGGGCGGCGAGGGCGGCGGCCCGGGCCTTGCGGGCGGAGACCCCGTCGAGTTCGAGGGGCAGGGCGATGTTCTCGGCGGCGGTGAGGGCCGGGATCAGGTTGTAGTCCTGGAAGACGTAGCCGATGCTGCGGCGGCGCAGGGCGGCGAGCTGCCTGCGGCTCGCGGCGGTGATGTCGGTGCCCTCGACGAGGACGCGGCCGCTGGTGGGCCGGTCGAGGCCGCCGGCGAGGGTGAGCAGGGTGGACTTGCCGGAGCCGGAGGGCCCCATGACGGCGACGAGTTCGCCGGGGTACACAGCGAGGTCGATGCCGCGCAGGGCGTGTACCTCGGTGGCTCCGGTGCCGTGCGTGCGGACGAGCTTGTCGAGCTGGAGTACGGGCTGCGCGGGGCGCTGGTCGGGCATGGGTCCCCCCTGGGACGGCGGTGGCGTCAGCTCCGCGGGGAGCGGGCGGTGCGGGGCTTCGGGGCGGCGGAGCCGGCGGCGGGATCGGCGGCGGGATCGGCGGTCCGGGGCGGGTCGGGTTCGGCGGCCTGGGGCGGGTCGGGTTCGGCTCTCCGGTCGGCCGTGAGGGAGAGCCGGACGAGCCGGGACTCGCTGTGGTCGAGCCAGCGGGCCTCGGCCTCGGTCTGGAAGATCAGCTGTTCGAGGACCAGGAGCCAGGCCACGTCGTCGCGTTCGCGGGAGTCGCCCTTCTCGACGGCGGCGAGGGCCTGCACCTTGAGCCGGGTGTAGTCCTGCATCGCCTTGATCGTGGCGTGCCGCTGGGCCTGGATGACGGCGCGGATGTCCACGCCGGGCGAGCCCACGGCCATGGCGAGCTTGATGGACAGTTCGTCGCGGGGCGGGTTGGCGCGGTCGACGGGGCGCGCGTACCACTCGCGCAGTTCGGCGCGGCCGGTGTCGGTGATGGCGTAGAGGGTGTGGCCGGCGGCGTCCTCGCCGCCGGAGGCGACGAGACCGTCGCGTTCCAGGCGGGCGAGGGTGGTGTACACCTGCCCGACGTTGAGCGGCCAGGTGGAGCCGGTGCGGGATTCGAACTCGGTGCGCAGCCGGGAGCCGTACCGGGGTCCTTGTTCCAGCAGGGCGAGAAGGCCGTGGCGGATCGACATACCGAGTATGTATACCGGGTATGTCGGCGGCTGCAACTGTCCTCCGGCATGGTCCGCGCGTCGCCGGCTCCCGCGGGGCGCGCGGGAGCCCGTACGCCCCGGTGCGGGTCAGAGGCCCTTGCGCAGCCGTACGCCGAGGTAGCCGAGGCCCAGCCCCATCAGGGCGAACCCGGTGCCGAGCGGCAGCAGGTGCGCGGCCAGGTCGGCTGCCCGGTCGTTCGGCTCGGCGGCGAGGGCGCGGTACGGGTCGGCGGGGGCCCGCTGTGCGGGGGGCGGCTCGGGCGGGGGCGGGGTGGCGGGCACGGGGCGGGGCCGCACCGGGAGGAAGGGGCGGGAGGCGAGGGCGGTCTCCGGGTTCGCCGGCTCGGCGGCGGGCCGCCCCGGCCGCACCCGCCCGACCCCGGCGACGCTGCCGGCCAGCTTCCCGTACGCCTCCTCGCCGGGGGCGTCGTCCGCCGGGTCGTCGGGGGCCCGCGGCGCCGGCGCGGACACCGCGGCGAGGAGGGAGGCGGAGGCGGCCGGGGCGGCGGGCGACAGCGCCGCGGCGAGCAGCACGGCCACGGCGGGCAGGTGCCGGGGCCGCGCGGCCGGCAGGCGCGGCGCCCGGAGGCTTCGGTTCACGGGGAGCCCCTCCCAACCGTGGGGTCCCCCGGACGGAGCCTGGGGGAGGCCGAGATGTCCAGCCCAGATTCACATAGTGGGATAAAAGGGGCATCCTGGGCGCCTCATCGGGGGCCCGGGATGTGGCGTCCCGCACATGGGGCCGAACGGCGCACAGTCATCCGGCCCGTCCGCCCGGCACCTCCGTATGGCCCACCCGGCCCTCTGGCCCATCCGGCCCTCTGGCCCATCCGGCCCTCTGGCCCATCCGGCCCTTCCGCCCTCCGGCCCGCCCGTCCGGACGGGCCCGCCGCGCGGCCGGGGCGGGCCGCCTGCCGGAGGCCGCCCGCCGGCGGCCGCCTACTGCGGGTCGCCGGTGGACACGACCAGCGTGAACTCGGTGCCCTCCTTGTCGACCTTGCCGCCTGCCTCGGGCAGCTGCTGCAGCACCGTGTCCTCGCCGTAGACCGCCTCGTCCCGCTTCTCGATCTTGTACTTCCAGCCCGCCGCCTGGATGCACTCCTTCACCGAGCGGAGGTTCTTGTACCGGAAGTCCGGCGCCACGACCTTGGTGGCGTCGCTGTAGTGCTTGGTCGGCTCCTTGCACTTCTGCGGGTCGATGGTGCGGGTCGTGTCCGGGCCCTTGTGCCCGGCCTTGGCGGAGCCGGACGGGTTGGCCGCCTGGCCGCCCGTGGTCTGCTGGTTGGCCTGGGGGTTGTTGCCGCCCTCGTCGTCGCCGCTGTTGACGACCGCGTAGACGAGGCCGCCGATGGCCAGCAGCGCCACCGCGATCGCGCCCACGACCACCGGCATGTTCCGCTTGCCGCCCGCGCCCCCCGCGCCGACCGACGCCTGCTGGGCGGTCGACGAGGCGGCGAACGGCGGCGGGGTCTGCGGCGCGTACTGCTGAGCGACCGGCTGCTGCGGCGGGTAGGCGTACCCGCCCTGACCGTGCGTCTGCGCCATCGGCGGCGGGGTCGGCGCGTACGGGGCCGGGGCCGGGGTCGGCGCGTACGGCTGCTGCACCTGCTGGGCCGTCGGCGCCTGGAAGCCGGAGTCCAGCGGCGGGAACACGGCCGAGCCGACGCCCGCCCCGCTGCCGCCGGTGTGGGCGCCGGGGACGATGGCCGGGGCGCCGGTCTGACCGGCCGCCAGGACCCGCGCGATCTCGTCCCGCATCGCCGCCGCGGTGGGGAAGCGCTCGTTCGGGTTCTTCTTCAGGGCCCGCGCCACCAGCGCGTCCATCGCCGGGGTGAGCGACCGGTTGACGGAGGACGGGGCGACCGGCTCCTCCTGCACGTGGGCGTACGCGATGGCGAGCGGCGAGTCGGCGTCGAACGGGATCCGGCCCGTCAGCAGCTGGAACAGCATGATGCCGACCGAGTACAGGTCGGAGCGGGCGTCCACGCCGCGCCCCAGCGCCTGCTCGGGCGACAGGTACTGCGGGGTGCCGACGACCATGCCGGTCTGCGTCATCGACGTGACGCCGGACTGCATGGCGCGGGCGATGCCGAAGTCCATCACCTTGACCACGCCGCGCTTGGTCATCATCACGTTGCCGGGCTTGATGTCGCGGTGGACCAGGCCCATCTCGTGGCTGGTGTCCAGCGCGGCCAGCACGTCGGCCGTCACCTTCAGCGCCTTCTCGGCGGGCATCGCCCCGTACTGGCGGACGTCCGCGTCGAGCACCGAGCCGAGCGGCTGGCCCTCGACGTACTCCATGACGATGTACGGCATGACCGCCGCGTCGCTCCGGCCGTCGGGGAAGGTGACCTCGCCCTCGCCCGTGTCGAAGACCGAGACGATGTTCGTGTGCGACAGTTTCGCAACAGCCTGGGCCTCACGGCGGAACCGCTCGCGGAACGAGGCTTCCCGGCCGAGGTCGCTGTGCAGGGTCTTGATGGCGACCTGCCGGTCGAGCGCGCTGTCGTACGCCAAATAGACGGACGCCATACCGCCCGCACCGAGCAAGTCCCTTAGCTGGTAACGGCCACCGGCCAGAGAGCCGCCCGCGTACTGGGCCTGAGTGCCGTCCTGGCTCATGACTGTTGCTTCCCCTCGGGGTGTGTCCCTACGCGTCTGGCTGAGCGCATGTCGGGCCCAGTCTGCCGGAGGGCAAGCACACGTCAAGCCGGGTACCCGTTCCGTGACGACGAGGCCACCACGAGCCATTGTCCGAACGGCGACCTGTTCCGAGGCTGTAGCGTTCATCGGAGCACACGAAATGGACCTACCGCTCAGCGGCGGCCGAGAGAGACGACGGCGAGGACTCATGGCACCCGAACCCGAGGACAGCGGCGCCGGGATGGCCGACGGTCCTGAGCATTGGGGCGCCGGCGGCCTGGTCGGCGACGGCCGCTACCGGCTGACCCACCGCCTGGGCCGCGGCGGTATGGCCGAGGTGTTCGCCGCCGAGGACGTCCGCCTGGGCCGGACGGTCGCCGTGAAGCTGCTGCGCGCCGACCTCGCCGAGGACCCCGTCTCCAAGGCCCGCTTCACGCGTGAGGCACAGTCGGTCGCCGGGCTGAACCACCACGCCGTCGTCGCCGTGTACGACTCGGGTGAGGACAAGGTCGGCCCGAACACGGTCCCGTACATCGTCATGGAGCTGGTCGAGGGCCGCACCATCCGCGACCTCCTCATCGGTTCGGAGGCCCCCGGGCCCGAGCAGGCCCTCATCATCGTCTCGGGCGTGCTGGAGGCGCTGGCCTACTCGCACCAGCACGGCATCGTCCACCGCGACATCAAGCCGGCCAACGTCATCATCACCGGCACGGGTGCCGTGAAGGTGATGGACTTCGGCATCGCCCGCGCCCTGCACGGCGCCCAGTCGACGATGACCCAGACCGGCATGGTGATGGGCACCCCGCAGTACCTGTCGCCCGAGCAGGCCCTCGGCAAGGCCGTGGACCACCGCTCCGACCTGTACGCCACCGGCTGCCTGCTGTACGAACTGCTGGCGCTGCGGCCCCCGTTCACCGGCGAGACCCCGCTGTCCGTGGTCTACCAGCACGTCCAGGACGCGCCGGTCCCGCCCTCGCAGCTGCCCGAGGGCCAGGACATCCCGCAGGAACTCGACGGCCTGGTCATGCGGGCCCTCGCCAAGGACCCGGACGACCGGTTCCAGAGCGCCGAGGAGATGCGCGGGCTCGTCCAGTTCGCCCTCCAGATGCTCCAGGACCAGGGGCCGAACACCGGCACGTGGAACACCGGCCCGGTCGCCATGGCCCTGCCGCACGGGGGGGGGGGGGGGGGGGCCACCGACAGGCCCGTCGCCCAGGCCAGCGGCACTCAGCAGCCCGCCGCGCACGCCGCGAAACCACAGCTTCCGCACCCCACGGTTCCGCCGCCTA
>NZ_JBWKDK010000032.1:70644-86683 GCF_056436005.1 Streptomyces sp. NPDC043854 | reverse complement strand
TCGGTTTCCCCAGGAGGAGGTGGTCCCCCCCCTCCCGGGGCGGCCCCCCCCCCCCCCCCCCCCCCACCCCCCCCCCCCCCCCCCCCCCCCCCCCCCCCCCCCCCGGGGCGCGTCAGTCAATCACCCTGCGTCGACCACCGGTCGGCGCTCAGTACGAGCGCGCGACGATGGCGAGCGTACCGGGCGCGTCGTCCGACTCCGGAACCGACCCGTCCTCGGCGACCAGGCAGCGGACCGTCACGGCCTGCTCGCCCAGCTTGGCCTCGCCCTCCGGGCCCAGCACGTCCCACGGGATCCGCGCCCAGCCGCCGGCGACGGCGACCTCGGCGGCCTCCTCGAGGGTGGCCACGTCGGTGGTGCGGGACTCGCGGCGCTCGCGGGACTCGCGCAGCAGCTGCGCCTGGTCCTCCTCCAGCACCTTGGGCAGCAGGTCCGCCAGGGCGTCGATCTGCACCGGCTCCTTGCCGCCCGGGATCCGGCGGGCCAGCATCGCGGTGCCGGCCTCCAGGTCGCGGGGGCCGATCTCGATGCGGACGGGCACGCCCTTGAGCTCCCAGTCCACGGCGCGGCGGCCGAACGGGACGTCGACGCGGTCATCGACCTGGACCCGCAGGCCGATGGCCTTCAGGCGGTCGCCCAGCTCGCGGACCTTGGCCACGGCCTCGTCGCCCTTGATCGCCATGACGACGACCTGGACGTGGGCCAGGCGCGGCGGGACCCGCAGGCCGTTGTCGTCGCCGTGGGACATGATCAGACCGCCGACCATGCGGGTGGAGACGCCCCAGGAGGTCTGCCAGACCAGCTCCTGCTTGCCCTCCTTGGACAGGTAGGAGGTGTGGAACGCCTTGGCGAAGTTCTGGCCGAGCTCGTGGCTGGTGCCCATCTGGAGGGCCTTGCCGTCGCCCATCATGCCCTCGAGGGTGAGGGTGTTGATGGCGCCGGCGAAGCGCTCCTTGGGGGTCTTGCGGCCGAGCACGACGTCGATGCCGAGCACGTTGGTCATGAAGTCGCCGTACACGTTCCGGTGGATGTACGCGGCGTAGTCCCGGGCGTCCTCGTACGTGGCGTGGGCGGTGTGGCCCTCCTGCCAGAGGAATTCACTGGTCCGGAGGAAGATGCGGGGGCGCATCTCCCAGCGGACCACGTTGGCCCACTGGTTGATCAGCAGGGGCAGGTCGCGGTAGCTCTGCACCCACTTCGAGAAGTAGTCGTTGATGATCGTCTCGGAGGTGGGGCGGACGACGACCGGCTCCTCCAGCTCCTTGCCGCCGCCGTGGGTGACGACCGCGAGCTCGGGGGCGAAGCCCTCGACGTGCTCGGCCTCCTTGGTCAGGTAGGCCTGCGGGATGAACATCGGGAAGTACGCGTTCTGGGCGCCCGACTCCTTGATGCGGGCGTCCATCTCCTGCTGCATCCGCTCCCACAGCCCGTAGCCGTACGGTCGGATGACCATCGTGCCGCGCACTGGGCCGTTGTCGGCCAGTTCGGCCTTGTTGATCAGATCCTGGTACCAGCGGGGGAAGTCCTCCGCCTGGGGGGTGAGAACGGGAGCCTTTGCCATGGCGCGAATGGTACGGCGCCGGGCCCCCGATCCGTGAATCGGGTGGCGCGCTCCTCTGGACGCGGGGGCGAAGGGGGAGTTCTCTGGCAACGGGGGCAAGGGGGCGACAAGGAATCAGGAGCGCTCTTTCGATGACACCGACGCCGACGCCGACACTCGCCGCCCGGGACTGGGCGGAGATCCAGGAGCGGATGCTCGTACCGCTGTACGAGGCGGTCTTCGACCGGCTGGAGATCGGGCCGGGCGACCGGCTGCTCGGCCTGGACTGCGGGGCCGGGCTGGCCCTGCTGCTGGCCGAGGGGCGGGGAGCCGCCACCACGGGCGTGGAGGCGGACCCGGCCCGGCGGGCGCTGGCGCGCGAACGCCTGCTGGAGGTCGCGGCGGCCCCGCCGGCGGGCGCCCGGCCGTACGACGTGCTGTTCGGCTTCTCGACCCCCCGGGCGGCGCTGGCCGCGGCCCTGCCGGCCGTCCGGCGCGGCGGGGCGGTGGTCCTGGCCGGCTGGGGCCCGGCGGAGCGCTGCACCGTGCCGGCGGTGCACGGCTGCGGGCCGGTCCCGCAGGACCTGGATGCGCTGGCGGCAGGGGCCGGGCTGGTCCCCGACGGGTCGGGGAGGGTGTTCTGCCCCTTCGGGTACGCCGACGCGGACAGCGCGGTGCGCGGCCTGCTCTCGACCGGCCTGTACGACCGCTCGTGCGACCCGGCGCAGGTCGAGAAGGAGCTGGCGGAGGCGCTTCACCCGTACGAGCGGGCCGACGGCGCCGTCTGGCTGCCGAACATCTTCCGCTACGTGATCGCCCGCGTGCCCTGACCGCGCGCGCATCCCCCTGCGGCGAGGGCCGCGGCCGGCGACGGCCGCGGCGGTCACTTCGCCAGGCGCGGGATGCCGGCCGTGGCGTACGCGGCGGCCTCGTCCAGGGTCTCGTTCTCCAGGAGGGCCTCGGCGAGGGCGTCGAGTTTCGGCCGGTGCTCGCGCAGCAGGCGGCAGGCCTCCAGGTAGCACTCGTCCACGATCCGCCGCATCTCGTGGTCCACCGCGTCGAGCGTGGACGGGGCCGCCACCAGGCCGTACGGGCTCTGCGGGTCCGACGGGATCGCGGTGAGCCGGCCGATGCGCTCGCTCATGCCCCACCGGCCGACCATGCCGCGGACGATGCCGGTGACCTGTTCCAGGTCGTTTTCGGACCCCGTGGTGACCACGTCGTACACGGTGTGCTCGGCCGCCATGCCGCCCAGCGCCCCGATGATCCGGCCGCGCAGGTACTCCTCGGTGTAGGCGTAGCGGTCCGCCTCCGGCGTGGACAGGGTGACGCCGAGCGCCCGGCCGCGCGGCACGATCGTGATCTTGCGGACCGGGTCGGCGCCCGGCTGGAGCATGCCGAGCAGGGCGTGCCCGCTCTCGTGGTACGCGGTCCGGCGGCGCTCCTCCTGCGGCATGACCAGCGGCCGCTCCGCGCCCAGCTGCACCTTCTCCAGGGCCTCGGACAGGTCGGCCCGGGTGACCGCCTCCCGCTCCCGCTTGACCGCCAGCAGCGCCGCCTCGTTGGCGAGGTTGGCGAGCTCGGCGCCGGTCATGCCGGGCGTCGTGGCGGCCACGTGCTCCAGGTCCACGTCGGGGGCGAGCGGGATCTCGCGGGTGTGGATCCGCAGGATCGCCTCGCGGCCGCTCTTGTCGGGCGGGGAGACCGTCACCGTGCGGTCGAAGCGGCCGGGGCGGGTGAGGGCCGGGTCCAGCACGTCGGCCCGGTTGGTCGCGGCGATCACGACCACGCCCTCCGAGCCGGAGAAGCCGTCCATCTCGGTCAGGATCTGGTTGAGGGTCTGCTCGCGCTCGTCGTGGCCGCCGAGGCCGCCGCCGGCGCCCCGCGCCCGGCCGATGGTGTCGATCTCGTCGATGAAGATGATCGCGGGGGCGACCTTGCGCGCCTCGGCGAACAGCTCCCGGACCCGAGAGGCGCCCACCCCGACGATCATCTCGATGAACTCGGAGGCCGACGCGGAGAAGAACGGCACGCCCGCCTCGCCGGCGACCGCGCGCGCCAGCAGGGTCTTGCCCGTTCCGGGCAGGCCCGAGAGGAGGACCCCGCCCGGCATCCGGGCGCCCATCCTGAGGTACCGCTGCGGGTCCTTGAGGAAGTCGACGACGTCGTTCAGCTCGCCCGCGACCTCGTCGATGCCCGCCACGTCATCGAAGGTGGTGCGCTTCGCACCCGCCTCCAGCTCCACGGGCCGGGGCGGCGCCTTGCGGCCCAGCGCGCCGAGGCCGCCGCCCATCGCCGAGCCCATCCGGCGGGCGATGAACACCCACAGCAGGACCAGCAGCAGCATGGGGGCGAGCGAGAGCAGCAGGTTGGCGAGGAAGCTGCGCTGCACGACGACCGGGGAGGCCGTCACGTTCACGTTCTGCTTGGTGAGGTTGGCCCACAGGTCGTCCTCGGCGAAGGCGGGCCGCTGGGTGACGAACTTCGTGTAGTCGCCCTTGTCCTCGCCGCCCTCCTCCGGGAGCGGCTGCTTCGCCTTGAGCTGGCCCTGGATGGCGTCGCCCTTGGAGTAGATCTTCGAGACGTTCCCGGCCGCGACCTGCTTGCTGAACTCGGTGTACGAGATCGTCGGCTCGTCGCCCTCGTTGAAGAACGACAGCACCAGGTTGGTCGCCAGGAAGACGATCAGGGCGGCGAGGATCAGCCCGCGCCAGCCGCCGGGCATCCGCTTCTTCGGTGGCGGGGTGGGCGGCGCGCCCTCGGACCGCCAGGGGGTGTCGGCCCGGTCGCGGGGCGGTGCGGGAGTGGGGCTGGGCACCGTGGCCTCCTTACTGCCGTCCCCCCGGCCGACCATAAAGGATATTCCGGACCACGGCTTCCGGACGTCCGCGCCGTCGTACGCACACGCAGGGGCCCCGGCCGCATCCCGCGGCCGGGGCCCCACACGTCTGGCTGCGCGCCTACTTCATGAACTTCTTGAACTCGTCCGGCAGATCGAAGTCCTGGCCCGGCCGGCCTCCCGCCGGGAGCCCGAAGGGGCTGGTGCCGGGGGCCGGCTCGATGGCCTGGGGACCCTGCTCGCGGCGGGCGGCAGCGGCGGCCTCCTCGGCCTTCCGCTTCATCGGGTTGCCGCTCTTGCGCTTGCCCTTGGCCTGCTTGACCTGCTTCTTCTGCCGGCCGGGGCCGCCGCCCATCCCCGGGATGCCGGGCATGCCGGGCATCCCGCCGCCCTGAGCCATGCGGGACATCATCTTGCGGGCGTCGAAGAACCGCTCGACCAGGTTCTTGACGGCGCTGACCTCGGTGCCGGAGCCCTTGGCGATACGGGCGCGGCGGGAGCCGTTGATGATCGTCGGGTCCTGGCGCTCGGCCGGGGTCATCGACTTGATGATCGCGGCGGTGCGGTCGACGTCGCGCTCGTCGATGTTGTTGATCTGGTCCTTGATCTGGCCCATGCCCGGCAGCATGCCGAGGAGCTTGGAGATGGAGCCCATCTTGCGGACCTGCTCCATCTGGGCGAGGAAGTCGTCGAGCGTGAACTCCTTCGGCCCCTTGGCGAGCTTGGCCGCCATCTTCTCGGCCTCGGCCTGCGAGAACGTCTTCTCGGCCTGCTCGATGAGGGTGAGCATGTCACCCATGTCGAGGATCCGGCCCGCCATGCGGTCGGGGTGGAAGGCGTCGAAGTCGTCGAGCTTCTCGCCGTTCGAGGCGAACATGATCTGCTTGCCGGTGACGTGCGCGATGGAGAGCGCGGCACCGCCGCGGGCGTCGCCGTCGAGCTTGGAGAGCACGACGCCGTCGAAGCCGACGCCGTCGCGGAAGGCCTCGGCGGTGTTGACCGCGTCCTGACCGATCATCGCGTCGACGACGAAAAGAATCTCGTCGGGGCTGACGGCGTCGCGGATGTCCGCGGCCTGCTGCATCATCTCGGCGTCGATACCGAGGCGGCCGGCGGTGTCGACGATGACGATGTCGTGCTGCTTGGTGCGCGCGTACTCGATGGAGTCCTTCGCGACCTGGACCGGGTCGCCGACACCGTTGCCGGGCTGCGGCCCGTAGAAGCCGACACCGGCGCGCTCGGCGACGATGCTCAGCTGGTTGACGGCGTTGGGGCGCTGGAGGTCGCAGGCGACGAGCAGCGGGGTGTGGCCCTGGCCCTTCAGCCAGAAGCCGAGCTTTCCGGCGAGGGTGGTCTTACCGGCACCCTGGAGACCGGCGAGCATGATCACGGTCGGAGCGGTCTTGGCGAACCGCAGGCGGCGGGTCTCGCCGCCGAGGATCGAGACCAGCTCGTCATTGACGATCTTGAGGACCTGCTGGCCCGGGTTGAGCGCCTTGGAGACCTCCGCGCCGCGGGCGCGCTCCTTGACGTTCGCGATGAAGGAGCGGACGACCGGGAGGGCGACGTCGGCCTCGAGGAGGGCGATACGGATTTCCCGGGCCGCCGCGTCGATGTCCTGCTCGGAGAGGCGGCCCTTGCCCCTGAGGGACTTGAAGGTCGCGCTGAGGCGGTCGGAAAGCGTATCGAACACGGTGGTCGCGATTCCTCGGGTCGGGGGCGGTGTGGTCGTACCCCAGGGTATCGGTCCCGGCCGCCTGCCCGGCCCTGCGGGCGGTTTTCCTCCCCCACCCGCCCCTTCCCGAAACCGGGCTCCGCCCCCGAACGGGTGCGCTCAAACGCCGCGCGGGCCGGAAACAGCCCCGCCGGCGCTTGCGGCGCGGGGGTCCGGGGCGGAGCCCCCCGGTTTCGGGAAGGGGCGGGGCTGGGGAGCGGTTCCGCGCAGCGACCGGCGGCAGCCGACGGCGGGGCTACGCCAGGGCGGCGGTGAGGGCGTCGGCCACGGCGGCCGCGTCGGCCGGGTCGAGGGGTTTGCCCTCGGCCGACGTGACGTACAGCGAGTCCACCGCGTTGGCGCCCAGCGTCGAGACGTGCGCGCTGCGGACGCGTACCCCGGCCCCCTCCAACGCGCGGCCGATGCGGTGCAGCAGCCCCACCCCGTCGGGGGCCCGCACCTCCAGGACCGTGGCCAGGGAGGAGACCTCCGGGACCACGGTGACCCGGGGCGGCGGCGGGACCACCCCGCGGCGCCGCGGGTACGCCGCCTCCCGCTCGGCGAGCTTCGCGGAGACGTCGAGGGAGCCGTCCAGGGCCCGGATCAGGTCGGTCCGGAGCCGGGCGGCCTCGGGCAGGGAGCCGTACTCGGCGGCCACCCGCCAGCGGAGCACGAGGACCTCGCCGAGGTGGTCGGGGAGTTCCAGCGCGCGCAGGTCGGCGGCGCGGACGGTGAGCCGGTGCAGGGCGAGGACCCCGGCCACGGCGGGGAGCACGCCCGGCTGGTCGGGGACGGCGACGGCCAGCTCCACCCCGACGGCGTCCTCCTCGTGCCGGGCGTGCAGTGCCAGGACGGGCTCCCCGGTCCGCAGGGCCTCCACCGCGAGCCGCTCCTCCTCGGTGGAGGGCGCCGGGTCGGACTGCCCGGGTACGGGGGCCCCGCCGAGGACGGCCGCGACCCGCCGGACCAGGTCGGCCACGAGGGAGGCCCGCCAGGCCGACCAGGCGGCGGGGCCGGTGGCGAGGGCGTCGGCCTCGGTGAGGGCGTGCAGGAGTTCCAGGGTGCCGGGGGTGCCGACGGCCTCGGCGACGGAGCGGACCGTCGCGGGGTCGTCGAGGTCGCGCCGGGTGGCGGTCTCGGCCAGCAGCAGGTGGTGGCGGACCAGGGTGGCCAGGACGTCGGCGTCGGCCGGGCCGAAGCCGACGCGCAGGGCCGTGTCGCGGGCGATGGTCTCGCCGACGACGGCGTGGTCGCCGGGCCAGCCCTTGCCGATGTCGTGCAGCAGGGCCGCCATCAGCAGCAGGTCGGGGCGGCCGACGCGGCGGGTCATGACGGAGGCCCGGACGGCGGTCTCCACGAGGTGCCGGTCGACGGTCCAGGTGTGGACGGGGTTGCGCTGCGGCCGGCAGCGGACCCGTTCCCAGTCGGGCAGGAGCGCGGAGACGATGCCCTCGGCCTCCAGGGCCTCCCAGACCCCGACCGTCGGCTCCCCCGCCCCGAGCAGGGTGAGGAGCTGTTCGCGGGCCTCCGCGGGCCAGGGCGCCGGCAGCGGCCGGCTCTGGGCGGCGAGGCGGCGTACGGCGTGCGGCGAGACCGGCAGTCCGGCCTGGGCGGCGGCCGCGCCGAGGCGCAGTGCGAGGACGGGGTCCCGTTCGGGGCGGGCGGCCCGGGCGAGTACGGCTTCGCCGTCCGACTCGACGACGCCATCGGCGAGCGGGGCCCGTTCGGGGGCGGCGGCGCGGGTGCCGAGGAGTCCGCGCAGCCGGGGCCGGGCGGCGCGGGCGCGCAGGACGCGGCCGACCTCGCGCCAGGTGACGTCGGCGGCGTAGGCGACGGTCCGGGCGGCCTCGTAGACCTCGCGGAGCAGCGCGTCCGCGTCGAGCAGGCCGAGCCGGGCGGCGACCTGGTCCTGTTCCTGGAGGGCGAGCCGGTCGCCGGCGCGTCCGGTGACGAGGTGGAGGGCGTCGCGGGCGTCGAGCAGCCGGCGGCGGGCGTCGGCGAGTCCCTCGCGGGGGGCGTCGGCGAGCCAGGAGGCGGCGACGGCGCGCAGGGCGGTGATGTCGCGGAGGCCGCCGCGGGCTTCCTTGAGGTCGGGTTCGAGGAGGAAGCGGAGTTCGCCGGCCCGGTCGGCCCGTTCGCGGCACATGGCGTCGAGCCGGGGCAGGCGTTTGGGGGCGTGGTTGCGCCAGTCGGCGAGGACGGAGGTGCGCAGGCCGGTGAGGAGGCCGAGGTCGCCGGCGACGGGGCGGGCGTCGAGCAGTCCGAGGTGGACCTTGAGGTCCTCGGCGGCGGTCTTGCGGGCCTCGCCGGGGGTGCGGACGGAGTGGTCGAGGGAGAGGCCGAGGTCCCAGACGGGGTACCAGATGCGGTCGGCGAGGCGGGCCAGGTCGGCGGGGGCGGCCTTGCCGTCGTGGAGCAGGAGCAGGTCGAGGTCGCTGCGGGGGGAGAGTTCGCCGCGTCCGTAGCCGCCGACGGCGACGAGGGCGGCGCCGCGTACGCCGGTCTCCCGTGCGGCGGTGGTGAACAGGGCGTTCAGCCAGTCGTCGGTCAGTCCGGCCAGCGCGGAACGCCGCGAGGGCCCGGACCGCGACTCCTCCTGGAGGAGTCGCAGCCGGGCCGCGGCGTAGCCGCCGGGTCCCGGGTCGGAGGTGTCCGTGTTCGCGTCGACGCTCGTCACCCAGGGTCTCCCGTCCTCTAGAGCGCTTCGGCGCCGCGCTCGCCGGTGCGGACGCGGATGAGGGCGTCCACGGGGACGCTCCACACCTTGCCGTCACCGATCTTGCCGGTGCGGGCGCCCTTCACCAGGATTTCCATGACCGACTCGGCGTCGTCGTCCTCGACGACGACCTCGATGCGGATCTTGGGTACAAGGTCCACGGTGTACTCGGCGCCGCGGTAGACCTCGGTGTGGCCGCGCTGGCGGCCGTAGCCGCTGGCCTCGGAGACGGTCAGGCCCTGTACTCCGTACCGCTGGAGGGCGTCCTTGATCTCGTCCAGCCGGTGCGGCTTGACGATCGCGGTGATCAGCTTCATGCGTCAACCTTCTTGCTCGCGGCGGCAGCGGGGGCGGCGGTGAGGGCGGTGCTCCGGGCGGAGGTGCCGCCGCCGGCCCCGCTGAAGTCGTAGGCGGTCTCGGCGTGCTCGACCTGGTCGATGCCGGAGACCTCGTCGTCCTCGGTGACCCGCATCCCCATCGTCTTGTCGAGGAGGAGGGCGAGCACGGCGGACGCGACGAGAGAGTAGGCGAGGACGGAGAAGACGCCCACGGCCTGCTTGCCGAGCTGTTCGAGGCCGCCGCCGTAGAAGAGGCCTGCCGCGTCGGACTGGACCCCGCCGGTGGCGAAGAAGCCGACGAGGAGGGAGCCGGCGATGCCGCCGACGAGGTGGACGCCGACGACGTCGAGGGAGTCGTCGTAGCCGAACTTGTACTTGAGGCCGACGGCCATGGCGCACAGCAGGCCGGCGATGGCGCCGATGGCGATCGCGCCGAGCGGGGAGCAGGAGCCGCCGGCGGGGGTGATGGCGACGAGGCCGGCGACCGCGCCGGAGGCGGCGCCGAGGGTGGTGAAGGAGCCGTGGCGCAGCTTCTCGTAGGCGAGCCAGGCGAGCATGGCGGCGGCGGTGGCGACCTGGGTGTTGACGAACATCACGGCGCCGACGCCGTCGTCGTTGCCGAGCCAGGAGCCGGCGTTGAAGCCGAACCAGCCGAACCACAGCAGGCCGGCGCCGAGCATGACGAGGGGGAGGCTGTGCGGGCGCATCGGGTCCTTCTTGAAGCCGACGCGCTTGCCGATGACGAGGATGACGGCGAGGGCGGCGGCGCCCGCGTTGATGTGGACGGCGGTGCCGCCCGCGAAGTCGATCACGCCGAGGTCGAAGAGCCAGCCGCCGGGGGCCCAGACCCAGTGGGCGACGGGGAAGTAGACGAGGGTGGCCCACAGGGCGGTGAACAGGGCCCAGGCGCTGAACTTGACGCGGTCGGCGAGGGCGCCGCTGATCAGGGCGGGGGTGATGACGGCGAACATCAGCTGGAAGACGGCGAAGACGTAGACCGGGATGGTGTAGCCGTCCCACAGCTCGGTGATGCCGATGCCGCTGAGGCCGAGGTAGTCGGGGGACCAGCCGATGACTCCGCCGGTGTCGGCGCCGAAGGCGATGCTGAAGCCGTAGAGCACCCACAGGATCGTGACGATCCCGAGGCTGATGAAGCTCATCATCAGCATGTTGAGGCTGCTCTTGACGCGGACCATGCCCCCGTAGAAGAAGGCGAGTCCCGGGGTCATCAGCATGACCAGGGCGGAGCAGATGAGCATGAACCCGGTGTTCGCGGCGGAGAGCGTCGGGGCGTCTGCCGCGAGGGTCGTGATGGCTGATGCCATCGGCGTCTCCTCGTCGTCGGTACGTTCGCGTGCGGGCGATCGTGGAACGTGCAGCGGCGCAGGGTGGGCCGGGGGTGGGCCCGGGACCTGAGGGCTGGCCGGTTATTGGCCATGAGATTCGCGCAGGCCGGTTTCCGGCGGCGCCGCTCGATGTTTCGCGCCCGTGACGAAGAGGTCGGACGTGTTACGCGTCCATGAACGGGTGGTTCACGGGGACCGGCCGCGGCAGCACCCGGGAGTCCTGGCTGGGGGAGCCTGATCGGGCTTCACGGGGTGTCTGCCGCGGCCGGGGCCTCGGGGGGCGGCCGGTCGGGGCCGTCAGACGGCCTCCGCGGCCTCGGGGAGCCGGGCGGCGAGGCGGTCGGTGAGCTGGACCACGTCGCCGACGTCGCCGTACTCACGGGCGGCGGTGTCGACGGTCTTCCGCAGCCGGGTGTTCACCCTTTCGGACCGGATCTTTCCGGCCACTTCGAGGGCCCGGTCGACGAGGACGACGGCCTGCTCGGGCTCGCGCTGGAGCAGGTGCACCGTGGCCATGCCGACCAGGTTGAGGGCGTAGGAGCGCTGGTGCACCTCGTCCTTGCCGAAGAGTTCGACGGCCCGCTGCATGACCGGTTCGGCGAGGGAGGCGTACATGGGGCTGCGGCCGGCGACGTAGGCGAGGTCGCGGTAGGAGTGGGAGTTCTCGCCGTTGAGCTCGGCCTCGGTGAAGAAGCGGATCCAGTCGGGCTCGGGCTCGTCGCCGAAGGCGATGTCGCCGAAGGTGTCCTCGGCCATGCGGACGGCCCGCTTGCAGCGGCTGGGCTGGCCCATGTTGGCGTAGGCGCGGGCCTCCATCGCATACAGCATGGCCTGGGTGCGGGGGCCGGCGCAGTCGCGGCTGCCGTACTGGGCGAGGTGGATGAGTTCCAGGGCGTCCTCGGGGCGGCCGAGGTGGATCATCTGGCGGCTCATGTTGGAGAGGATGTACGAGCCGAGCGGCTTGTCGCCGGCCTCCTTGGCGGCGTGCAGCGCGAGGACGAAGTACTTCTGCGCGGTGGGGTGCAGCCCGACGTCGTAGCTCATCCAGCCGGCGAGTTCGGCGAGTTCGGCGGCGACCTTGAACAGCCGCTTCATGACGGGGGCCGGGTGGGTCTCCTGGAGCAGGTCGGTGACCTCGTGCAGCTGGCCCACGACGGCCTTGCGGCGCAGCCCGCCGCCGCACTGGGCGTCCCACTGGCGGAACATCACGGTGGTGGACTCGAGGAGGTCGAGTTCCGATTCGGACAGCCGGGGCGGGCGGTGGCCGCTCAGCGCGCCGCCGGAGCCGGGCGCGCAGACGGCCGGGTCGGCGGCCGGCACGGGGACCAGCCAGCGCTGCATGGGCTCGATGAGGGCGGGGCCGGCGGAGAGGGCGAGGGAGGTCCCGAGGAAGCCGCGGCGGGCGAGCATCAGGTCGCTGCGGGAGAACTCGCCGAGCAGTTCGACGGTCTGCGGGCCGGCCCAGGGCAGGTCGACGCCGGAGACGGAGGGCGTCTGGTGGGCGGTGCGCAGGCCGAGCTGCTCGATGGCGACGACCGAGCCGAACCGCTCGGAGAACAGCTCGGACAGGATGCGGGGGACGGGCTCGCGGGGCTGCTCGCCGTCGAGCCAGCGGCGGACCCGGGAGGTGTCCGTGCTGATGTGGTGGGCGCCCATCTGCCGGGCGCGCCGGTTCACCTGGCGGGCGAGTTCGCCCTTGGACCAGCCGCTGCGCACGAACCAGGAAGTCAGCTGTTCGTTGCGGGCGGCCGGGCCCGGGAAGTCCGGTTCACCGCTCGTTCCGCTTGCGCCGTTGCCGCTCACTGGAACGCCCCCATCCGCTCAGTCCGTTCTCACGAAACCCTGGCCGTGGCGGCGGGCGCCGCCGGGAGCCTTCACAGGTCCCTCACATCTTGCCTCCGGCATAACCACATTCAGGTCCGCCTTTCGGGTTCGTGCACCGAAAGTAATCCTACGATCACCCCTGGGGCGAGGCCGATCGCCGAAACGCCACCATTCGCCACCCCCGTGTTCGGAGAAGCCACCCGCCAGGCGCGATTCACTTGACAGCGAGCCAAGAACGATCGGTTGGACGGGAGTGCGCTCGGGGCGCGCGCGGCGAGGAGTGCGCCGGGCGTACCGCCGGAAACCGGGCCCGCCCCGGCACCCGCCGACGTCGTAACCACCGGCGCATCCAACCCGTTGGAGGGGGCATGGGCATGGGCTTCACGATCGGCAGCAGCCGCAGCACCAAGGAGTTCCGCGCCGGCGCCCGGCGCCGCGGGCGGACGTCGGAGTGCACGGCGGTGGCGGAGTACACCGGGCTGTGGGGCTGGGACGTGGTCCCCGGCGCCCGGGCCGCGGCACCTGCCCGCAACTGCTCCTGCGGCCGTGCGGGCTGCCCCGCACCGGGGGCGCACCCGCTGCCGCTCGCCCCCACCATCAGGGCGGGCGCCACCCTGGACGAGGTCACGGCGACCTGGCGCGAGTACCCGGGCGCGGCGGTCCTGCTGCCGGCGGGCCGCGGCTTCGATGTCATCGAGGTGTCGCAGGAGGCCGGGCGCCGGGCGCTGGTCCGGCTGGAGCGGATGGGCCTGCCGCTCGGGCCGGTCACCGCGACCCCCGACGGCCGGGCCCAGTTCTTCGTGGCCCCCGGCGCGGCGGCCGAGCTGCCGCAGCTGCTCTACCGGATGGGCTGGGACGACGCCGACCTGGACCTGCGCGCCCTGGGGCAGGGCGCCTTCGTGACCGCCCCGCCGTCCGACCACGCCGGGCTCGGCCCCGTCGGCTGGCTGCGCCCGCCCGCGCTCGACTCCGCGGGCGGCCCGCCGCAGGCCCGGCTGCTGCTGGGCACGCTCGCGTACATCTGCCACCGGCTGCGGCGGTAGCGCCCCGCGATCCGGGGCCGGGGCCGGCCCCGGCTCACATGCAAGCGCCCCCGCGTTCCGGGCGGAACGCGGGGGCGCCGGCGTGCGTACGGGGCTCAGTCGCCGATCAGGGCGTCGACGAAGGCCTCCGGCTCGAAGGGCGCCAGGTCGTCCGGGCCCTCGCCGAGGCCGACGAGCTTGACCGGGACGCCGAGCTCGCGCTGCACGGCGACGACGATGCCGCCCTTGGCGGTGCCGTCGAGCTTGGTGAGCACGATGCCGGTGATGTCCACGACCTCGGCGAAGACGCGGGCCTGGGTGAGGCCGTTCTGCCCGGTGGTCGCGTCGAGGACGAGCAGGACCTCGTCCAGCGGGCCGTGCTTCTCCACGACGCGCTTGACCTTGCCGAGCTCGTCCATGAGGCCGGTCTTGGTGTGCAGCCGGCCGGCGGTGTCGATGAGCACCACGTCGGCGCCCTCGGCGATGCCCTCCTTGACCGCGTCGAAGGCGATCGAGGCGGGGTCGCCGCCCTCGGGGCCGCGCACGGTGCGCGCGCCGACCCGCTCGCCCCAGGTCTGGAGCTGCTCCGCGGCGGCGGCGCGGAAGGTGTCGGCGGCGCCGAGCACGACGCTGCGGCCGTCGGCGACGAGCACGCGGGCGAGCTTGCCGGTGGTGGTGGTCTTGCCGGTGCCGTTGACGCCGACGACCATCACGACGCCGGGCGTTTCGGTGCCGCTCTCGGTCTTCACGACCCGGTCGAGGTCGGTGCCGATCAGGGTCAGCAGCTCCTCGCGCAGCAGGGCGCGCAGGTCGGCCGGGGTGCGGGTGCCGAGCACCCGGACCCGCTCGCGGAGCCGGTCGACCAGCTCCTGCGTGGGTACGACGCCGACGTCGGCGACGAGGAGGGTCTCCTCGATCTCCTCCCAGGTGTCCTCGTCGAGGTGCTCGCGGGACAGCAGCGTGAGCAGGCCCTTGCCGAGGGAGTTCTGCGAGCGCGCGAGCCGTGCGCGGAGCCGGACCAGGCGGCCGGCGGTGGGCTCGGGCACCTCGATCTCGGGTGCGGGCGCAGCCTGTGCCGGGACGACGGGTGCCTCGGGGGCCTCGGGGGCCGCCGCCTCCGCCTCGGGGAGTACGACCTCCTCGATCGTGCGGCGCGGCTCTTCCGCCGTCGTGGCGGCGTCCTCCCCCACCTGCGGTTCGGCGGGCGGGGCAGTGATGGTCGGCGTGCTCGGCGGCGCCGGGGGCGGCAGCTGCTTCTTCTTGCGGCTGCCGACCACGAGCCCGCCGGCCACGACGACCGCGACCAGGGCGATGAGTAGAGCAATGATGAGGATGTCCATAGCGAAACTCAGTATGCGTGACCCGGTCGCCGGGCCCGGGGCATCCCGGCTCGGGCCGCGGCTGCGGCGGGCCGGGTCCGGCCCGTCCCGCTCTCCGGCAATCCGCCGCCGTTTGTACCTTTCAGGCGATAACGACGACGATGGGCGACTCTCTGTACATCACCCCATCGGAGCACGCATGCCTGCCGGGTCCGCCGACGGCGCCGTGGAGAAGCGGCGCCCCTGTCCGGCCGGCGCAACCCTGTCCAACTGACGGCCAGTCGGCTACCGTCCCCCTTCGCCCGCCCACCCGCATCCGGCGAAGGGGACTTCCCTCATGCCCGTCACCGTGGTCCGGTTCAACCTCGCCGGTCCGAACGGCACCCCCGAGAGCCTGTCCGCCCGCTACCGGGCCGCACTGGAGATGGCGAGGTACGCGGACGACCGCGGCGTCGACACCGTCCAGACCGAGGAGCACCACGGCACCGACAACAACTGGCTGCCCTCGCCGCTGGCGTTCGCGGGCGCGGTCCTCGGCGCCACCCGGCGGATCTCCGTCACCGTCTCGGCGGTCATCGGCCCGCTGCACGACCCGCTGCGGCTGGCCGAGGACATCGCCGTCCTCGACCTGCTGAGCGGCGGCCGGCTCGTCACGGTCGCGGGCATCGGCTACCGGCCCGAGGAGTACGAGCAGCACGGCGTCGACTGGGGCCGGCGCGGCCGGCTCCAGGACGAACTGCTCGAAACGCTGCTCGCGGCGTGGACGGGCGAGCCGTTCGCCTTCCGGGGCCGTACCGTGCGGGTGACCCCGGCGCCCTTCACCCGGCCGCACCCGCCGCTGCTCGTCGGGGGCAGCTCGCGGGCCGCGGCGCGGCGCGCGGCCCGGTTCGGGCTGCCGTTCTTCCCGAGCGCGCACCTGCCGGAGCTGGCGGAATACCACGCGGCGCGGCTGGCGGAGTACGGCACGGAGGGCTTCTGCGTGATGCCGGCGGCCGAGACGCCGCTGCTGCACGTCGCCGAGGAGCCGGACCGGGTGTGGGCCGAGTACGGCGGCTGCTTCCTGCACGAGGCGGGCACGTACGCGTCCTGGCAGTCGAAGGGGATCCGCAGCGCCGTGCGGTCGCACGCGCGGACCGTGGCGGAGCTGCGCGCGGAGGGCGTGTACCGGGTGCTCACCCCGGGCGAGGCGGTCGCGTACGCCCGGGCCGCGGGCGGGGCGGGGAACCTGGTGCTGCATCCGCTGTGCGGCGGGATGCCGCCGGACGAGGGCTGGCGCAGCCTGCACCTGCTGTGCGAACAGGTGCTGGGGCAGGGCGGGGGGGGGGGGGGGGCCAAACCCCATGGGAGCGGGAAAACAAACACCCGGAACCCCCCCCCCTCC
>NZ_JBWKDK010000032.1:0-70634 GCF_056436005.1 Streptomyces sp. NPDC043854 | reverse complement strand
TATTGGGGGGGGGGGAGGGGGGGGGAGTGGGGGGTGGGGCGCCGGGAAGCGGGGGGAAGGACGTGGTGCCCCGGAAGGCAAGGAGCTGAGCCGGGGCAGCACCCGGTGCGAGAGGAGTGGGGTTGTTGGCGGGGGTGGTTACCCCATCTCCTCCAACGCCTTGCCCTTGGTCTCCGGCACCCACTTGAGGATGAACGGGATCGAGAGCAGGGCGAAGCCGGTGTAGATCATGTAGGCGTCGGACAGGTTCCAGTCCGACAGCGTCGGGAAGGTGACGGTGACGACCCAGTTGGCGACCCACTGGGCGGCTGCGGCGACGCCGAGCGCCGCGGCGCGGATCCGGTTGGGGAACATCTCGCCGAGGAGCACCCAGACCACCACGCCCCAGGACAGGGCGAAGAAGAGCACGAAGGCGTGCGCGGCGACGAGGGCGACGGTGCCCTGGGTCTCCGGGATGGAAATCTCGCCGGCCACCTCGGTCTTGTACGAGAACGCCCAGGCGGCGGCGCCGAGGGAGACGGCCATGCCGGCCGAGCCGATCAGGGCGAGGGGCTTGCGCCCGATCCGGTCGACGAAGACCATCGCGATCACGGTGCCGACGATGTTGATGATCGACGTGGTGAACGAGTAGAAGAACGAGCTGCTCGGGTCGATGCCGACGGACTGCCACAGCGAGGAGCTGTAGTAGAAGATCACGTTGATGCCGACGAGCTGCTGGAAGACCGACAGGCCGATGCCGACCCACACGATGGGCAGCAGGCCGAAGCGGCCGCCGAGGAGGTCCTTGAAGGTGGACTTGTGCTCGGACTGCATCGCGTCCTCGATCTCGCGGACGCGCCCGTCGAGGTCGGCGCCGGAGCCCTCGACCTCGGCCAGCACCTTGCGGGCCTCGTCGGTGCGGCCGACGGAGATCAGGAAGCGGGGCGACTCGGGGATGACGAAGGACATCAGCCCGTAGAGCACGGCCGGGACGACCATGACGCCGAGCATCCACTGCCAGGCCTCGAAGCCGGCGATCTCGCCGCGCTGGTCGCCGTCGGCGAGCCCCAGGATGCCCCAGTTGACGAGCTGTGAGACGGCGATGCCGATGACGATGGCGGCCTGCTGGAACGAGGCGAGCCGGCCGCGGTAGGCGGGCGGGGAGACCTCGGCGATGTAGGCGGGGCCGATGACGGAGGCCATGCCGATGCCGAAACCGCCGATGACGCGCCAGGTGGCGAGGTCCCACAGGGCGAACGGCAGGGCCGAGCCGAGGGCGCTCGCCGTGAACAGGACCGCGGCGATCTGCATGCAGCGGATCCGGCCGATCCGGTCCGCGATGCGGCCGGCCGTCGCGGCGCCGAGGGCGCAGCCGATCAGCGCGGCGGCGATGACCTGGGCGAGGGCCTCGGAGCCGATGTCGAACCGCTCGCGGATGGCGACGACCGCGCCGTTGATGACGGAGCTGTCGTAGCCGAAGAGGAAGCCGCCCATCGCCGCGGCGGCGGTGATGAAGACGACGTGCCCGAGGTGGTCGGGGTGGGCGGCGCGCCCGCGGTCCGGGGCCGGCGCCGGGGCTGCGCTCCTGCTGCTGCTCAAGGTGTGCTCCTGCGTGCGCCCGGCTGCGGTGGCGGGCGGGGTGGGTGGGTTTGCTTCCGGTGGCGCACAGCCGAAGATCCGGCACCACTCGAATGGATATGGCGGCGGAGCGAGCCTATGTGTTCAGTTCTTGAAGTCAATAGGGGGGAGGAACTCCACGGAGCGAGAAACGGAGCGAGAAGGATGGCGAGATGCCCGCCAAGCCTTTGGGGCGCGACATTCACTTCTTGAAGCTAATGGGAGTCAGCGCAACCGCTGGCTGATCACTTTGGAGACGCCGTCGCCCTGCATGGAGACCCCGTAGAGGGCGTCGGCGACCTCCATCGTCCGCTTCTGGTGCGTGATGACGATCAGCTGCGAGCTCTCCTGGAGCTCCTCCATGATCCGGATCAGCCGCTGGAGGTTGGTGTCGTCGAGCGCCGCCTCCACCTCGTCCATCACGTAGAACGGACTCGGCCGGGCCTTGAAGATGGACACCAGCAGGGCCACCGCGGTCAGCGACCGCTCGCCGCCGGAGAGCAGCGACAGCCGCTTGACCTTCTTGCCCGGCGGCCGGGCCTCCACGTCGACACCGGTGGTCAGCATGTTGTCGGGGTCGGTGAGGACCAGCCGGCCCTCGCCGCCGGGGAACAGCCGCGAGAAGACCCCCTCGAACTCCCGGGCGGTGTCCCGGAAGGCCTCCGTGAAGACCTGCTCGACGCGCTCGTCGACCTCCCGTACGACCTGGAGCAGGTCGGCGCGGGTCTTGCGGAGGTCCTCGAGCTGCTCGCTGAGGAAGCGGTGGCGCTCCTCCAGCGCCGCGAACTCCTCCAGCGCGAGCGGGTTGACCTTGCCGAGCTGCTGGTAGGCGCGCTCGGCCGCCTTGAGCCGCTTCTCCTGCTGGGCGCGGACGAACGGGCCGGGCCGGTTGCGGGGGTGCTCCGGGTCCGCCGGCAGCTCCTCCCCCTCGGCGGGCGGGCTCGGCGGCACGGGCTGGTCGGGCCCGTACTCGGCGACGAGGGCGGCGCAGTCGACCCCGAACTCCTCCAGGGCGCGGCCCTCCACCTGCTCGATGCGCAGCCGCTTCTCGGCCCCGAGGACCTCCCCGCGGTGGACGGAGTCGGTGAGCTTGTCCAGTTCGCCCTTGAGGTCGCGGCCGCGGTTGCGGGCCTCGGCGAGCTCGCGCTCGCGCAGCGCCTTGGCCTCCTCGGCGGCGGCACGCTCCTGCTCGGCGCGGCCGAGGGAGACATCGAGGTGGGCGAGGAGCTGGCGGGCGCCGTCAGCGACCGCCCGGGCCACCCCGGCCTCGTACTGCAGCCGCCGGCGGCGCCGCTCGGCCCGCGCCCGGGCCTCGCGCTCTGCGCGGGCGCCGCGGTCGAGCGCATCGGCCCGCCCCGCCAGGCCCTTGACCCGCTCCTCGTGGGTACGCAGCTGGAGGCGGGCCTCCATCTCGGTCTGCCGGGCGTTGGCCCCGTCGGCGGCGAGCCGGTCGCGCACGGCGGTGTCCGGCTCCTCCACACGCCCGTCCCCGACGGGGTCGTTCTCCTCGGCGGCGGCGAGCCGTTCGGCGCACTCCTCCACCTCGGCCAGCGCCTGCTCCAGCGCGTCCTGCGCCTTGGCCGCGGCGGCCGCCGTGCGCTCCGCCTCGCCCGCGGCGCCCTTGGCCTGCCCGGCGAGCCGGCCGAGCTGCTGGGCCACCCCGGCCCGGGCCTGCTCCGCGGCGCGGCGCCGCTCACCGGCCTCCTCGACGCGGGCGGCGAGCTCGCGGCGCAGCTCCCGGGCGGCCTCCTGGGCCTCGCCGAGCTCCTTGCACTGCCCGTCCAGCCGGTCCAGCTCGGCGGCCGCCTCGTCGACGGCCGCCTGTACCTCGATCAGGCTGGGGGCGGCCGCGGAACCGCCGTGCGCGTGGTGCGCCCCGAGCACGTCGCCGTCGAGGGTGACCGCCACCGCCCCGGGGCGGGCCTCGACGAGCGCCTCGGCCTCCTCCAGGGTTCCGACGACGACGTGGTCCCGCAGCACCCGCGCCACGGCCCGCACCAGCCCGGGCTCCCCGTGCACGAGCTCCGAAACAGGCACCCCGGGCACGCCGGGCATCCCACCGCCGGAGTCGTCCGGGACCGACGCCGGGACGGCCGCGACCGAAGCCGGGGCAGCCGAGGCCGAGGCCGGGGCAGCCAAGCCCGGGGCCGACGCCTGGGTCGCGTCCGGGCCGGAGGCGGCCGGGGCCTGGTCCGGGGCGGCCGGGGCCTGGGCCCGATCCGGCGCAGCAGGGTACGGGGCCGGGGCCGCCAGGTCGGGTGCCGACGCGGAGACAGACGCGACCGGGGCGAAAGCCGCCGGGGCCGAGGCCGCGACCGGACCGGAAGCCGCCGGGGCCGGGGGCGTGTTCGGGGCGAAAGCCGCCGGGGCCGCGACCGCGACCGGGGCGGAAGCCGCCGGGGGCTGGGCCGGGGCGGCCGGGGCCTGGTCCGGGGTGATCAGGAAGGCCGCGCGGCCCGCGTCCGTCGCGCGGAGGTGCCGGATGGCCTCGGCGGCCGCGCCCGGCGAGGCCACGGCCACGGCGTCCGCCGCGGCACCGAGGGCCGCCGCGACCGCGGCCTCGTGGCCCGGGGTCACCGCCAGCCGCTCCGCGGCCGGGCCGAGGAGCCCGGCCAGCCGCTCCTTCGCGGCGAGCACCGCCCCGGTGCCGTCCTTCCGGCGCAGCCCGAGCGCCAGTGCGTCCCGGCGGGCCGCGACCGCCGCCCGGGAGCGTTCGGCGGCGGTGGCCGCGTCCCGGGCCGCCGCCAGGGCCGCCTCCGCCGCTGCCAGCTCCGCCCGCGCGGCCTCGTACTCCCCGTCCGCCTCGGGGTCGTCGAGCCCGCCGACCTCCTCGGCCAGCGCCTCGTACTCCGCCTGCGCGGTGCCGGCCCGCAGCTCCGCCTCGTCGCGGGCCGCCACCAGCCGGTCGATCTCCGCCTGCGCCGCCGCGGCCCGGGACCGGGCCGCGCCCAACCGCCCCGTCAGCCGGGCCAGGGTCTCGCGCCGGTCGGCAATGGCCCGCGCCGCGTCGCGCAGCCGCCGTTCCTCCTCGGCGAGGGCCCGCTCCAGCTCGGCCCGGTGCCCGACCGTGTCCTCCAGGGCGCGGGAGGCCGCCTCCAGGGCCGCCGTCAGCTCCGCCTCCTGCTCGCGGATGCGCGCCGCCTCGCGCTCCATGTCCTCGGGGTCGCGGCCCCGCCGCTCCTCCTCGGCCGGAGCGGTGGCCGACGTGACCCGTGCCTCGGCCAGGGACACCGTGCCGCGCACCCGTTCGGCCAGCTGCGACAGCTCGTACCAGGTCTGCTGTGCCCGCTGGAGCCGCGGCGTGAGCTGCCGCACCGTTTCCTCCAGCTCCGCCTCGCGCCGCAGCGCCTCGGCGAGCTGGGCCTCGGCGGCCTCCTTGCGCTCCTTCAGCGCCGCCTCGTCGGCGATCTCCGCCTCCAGGGCGGTGCGCAGCGTGACGAGGTCGTCGGCGAGCAGCCGCAGCCGGGCGTCGCGCAGGTCGGCCTGGATCACGGCGGCCCGCCGGGCCACCGCGGCCTGCCGGCCGAGCGGCTTGAGCTGGCGGCGCAGCTCGTCGGTGAGGTCTCCGACGCGTGCCAGGTTGGCCTGCATCGCGTCCAGTTTCCGCAGCGCCTTCTCCTTGCGCTTGCGGTGCTTGAGGACGCCGGCCGCCTCCTCGATGAAGGCGCGGCGGCCTCCCGGGTCGGCGTGCAGGACGGAGTCGAGCTGGCCCTGGCCGACGATGACGTGCATCTCGCGGCCGATGCCGGAGTCGGAGAGCAGTTCCTGGATGTCGAGCAGCCGGCAGGTGTCGCCGTTGATCTGGTATTCGCTGCTGCCGCCGCGGAACATGATCCGGGTGATGGTGACCTCGGCGTAGTCGATCGGCAGGGCGCCGTCGGAGTTGTCGATGGTCAGCGAGACCTCGGCGCGTCCGAGCGGCGGCCGCCCGGTCGTCCCGGCGAAGATGACGTCCTCCATCTTCCCGCCGCGCAGCGACTTGGCGCCCTGCTCCCCCATGACCCAGGACAGCGCGTCCACCACGTTGGACTTGCCTGAGCCGTTGGGGCCCACCACACAGGTGATGCCGGGCTCGAACCGCAGGGTGGTGGCGGACGCGAAGGACTTGAAGCCGCGCAGGGTCAGGGACTTGAGGTGCACGCCGCCGGACTCTACCTGTCGCTTTCGGTTTCACCCATGAAGGTGCAGGGCACGAGTGACGTCAAGGAATTCGACTCCGCAAAGGAAAGAAGGGACGCCGAAGCGTCCCTTGCAGAGCATGCGGGGCTGGAGTCGAGCGACGAGTGAGCGACGGACGAGTGAGCGCAGATCAGGTGAGCGCAGGCTCCGCCTGGGGTACGTCGATGTCGATGCGGTCCAGCAGCGAGTCTCCGTGCTGAGCGGCGGCCGCGTTCAGCGCGTCGTTTTCGGACTGAATCCGTACGAGCTCGGACTCGAGGTCCTGGACGCGCTGCTGAAGCCGTCGCATCTCGGCGAGGAGTCGCGGGTCGGAGCCGCCGACGTAACCGAGAAGCGCCTTTGCCATGATGGATGGTCCTCCACACTGAGTGACCGACCGAAGCGGTGTGGGTCGTGAGGGAATCGCACCCGCGATGTCCGGCAGCGACGGCCAGTCACTGCGCCTACTACTCCATCACTGCCAAACAGCTCAGGTGCGCGGGGCTTCCAGCGTCTCACCAAAAAGTTTGACGGTCAACACGATCACGCCCCGTATCGGCGGGCCGCCCGGCTCTCCCAAGGGATGTGGAGATCGTCCGCTGCTTCGAGCCTTCCACGCTTCGACGCCCCCGGCAACGCCTCCCCGGCCGCCACCGGGAGGCGCCCCCGGGCGAACGTGCAGATCCGGCCCCGTGCACGAGGCCCGGAGATGTGATCAGTACATGGTCATCCGAGCGGTCACCTGATCGCGAAGTCGTCGTAACCGCCGCGCGGCGTCCCCCAGATTTCCGTCACCCCGTCGACCCTCCCGGGCGTGTCGGCGGAGCGCAGCCAGTCGAGCAGCCGGTGGCAATTCTCACGTTGACCTTCGGCCACCACCTGCACTCGTCCGTCGTCGAGGTTGAGTGCGAAGCCGACGACCCCGCCGATCTCCAGTGCATTGGCCCTGGTGAACCAGCGGAAGCCCACTCTCTGTACACGGCCGCGCACCCAGGCGGTCAGGCGGACATCTTCGTTCATGCGTGAACGCTAGCCGGGAGGCCGAGAGCGGAGGGCATCGCCCCCGGGCACCGGGACGGTACAGTCACGCAGCAACGAACTCACCCATTTGGGTGCACAAAGGATGATCTTGGACTTGTGAGGAAGGCAGGACCGATGGGCGGACGCCACCGACTGCACGCCGCGCCGCGCCGCGCCGGCAAGCGCCGTACCGCCGTGCGCGCCGGTCTGCTGGGTGTCTCCGTGGCCGTGGTCCTGGCCACGGCGGCCGTCACCACCGGCATGGTGCCGGTGGGCTCCTCCTTCCCCTACGTGGGAGTCACCGCGGCCGGCTCCGCCGCCGACCGCACGGAGGCGAAGCCGTCGAGCACCCCCGGCGCCGGCGCCCCGGTCGAGCAGCGGGGCGGCCTCGCCAACCTGTCCGGCCGCGCCTCCTCCGCCCCCGACCCGGCGGCGGCCGCGTCACCCTCGGGCTCCCCGTCACCCTCGGGCTCCCCGTCGGCTTCCCCCTCCCCGTCGGTCTCGCCGAGCGCGTCCGCCTCCCCTTCCCCGGCCGCCTCGACCCCGGCGCCGGAGAAGAGCACCGCCGCCCCCAAGCCGGCCGCCCCCAAGCCGATCGCTCCCAAGCCGGCCGCTCCCGAACCCGTCGCACCGGAGCCCGTCGCGCCCAAGCCGCCCGCCGCCCCCAAGCCCACGCCCAAGCCCACGCCCAAGCCCAAGCCCACGCCCAAGCCCACGCCCGACGACGGCCACTCCGCCGAGGAGGCCGCGGTGGTGGTCCTGGTCAACCAGGTGCGCGCACAGGCCGGCTGCGGTCCGGTGCGGGCGAACCCGCCGCTCGCGGCGCTGGCCGGGGCCTTCAGCAAGGACATGGCCGTCCGCGGCTTCTTCGACCACACCGATCCCGACGGCAACACGCCCTGGGGCCGGGCCACGAACGCGGGCATCTCCGGCCTCGGCGGCGAGAACATAGCCCGCGGCCAGGGCGACGCCCAGGCCGTGATGAACGCGTGGATGAACAGCCCCGGCCACAAGGCGAACATCGTCAACTGCGAGTTCCGCACCCTCGGCGTCGGCCTCCACCTCGCGGCCGGCGGCCCCTGGTGGACCCAGGACTTCGGCTACTGAGCGGGGCTTCGGCCGCTGAGCGGCCGCCGGCACTTGCCGCACGACAGCGCAACCTGTCCGCAAGCGCTGTGCGTGGTTAAGCTGGCCGCATGGAGACGACAGCACTGCCGTTCGACGCCTTCGCACGGGCCTGCCCGTCCCGGGCGACCCTGGAGCACGTCACCGGCCGCTGGGGCAGCCTCACGGTGGGCGCCCTGCGCGACGGCTCCTGCCGTTTCAACGAGCTGCGCCGCAAGGTGGACGGCGTCAGCGAGAAGATGCTGTCGCAGACCCTCCAGGCGCTGGAGCGCGACGGCATCGTCCACCGCGAGGCACAGCCGACCAACCCGCCGCGCGTCGACTACGAGTTGACCCCGCTCGGCATCGAGGTGGCCGACCGGCTGCTCGCCCTCATCCACTTCCTGGAGGGCAGCATGCCGCAGGTGCTGGCCGCCCGGGAGTCCTACGACGCCACGCGCGGCGGCCGCTGACAGCGCGGGCAGAAGTAGCTGGACCGGTTCATCCAGGGGCGGCGCCGTATCGGGGTGCCGCAGCGCCGGCAGGGCTCGTCCTCGCGCCCGTAGGCGTCGAGCGAGCGGTCGAAGTAGCCCGACTCGCCGTTCACGTTGACGTAGAGGCTGTCGAAGCTGGTGCCGCCGACCGCGAGGGCCGCGTTCATCACGTCCCGGACGTGGCCGAGGAGTTCCGTGCTCCGCGGGCGCGTGAGGGCGCCGGTGGGGCGCTCGTAGTGCAGCCTGGACCGCCACAGTGCCTCGTCGGCGTAGATGTTGCCGACCCCGCTGATCAGGGACTGGTCGAGCAGCGCCCGCTTGACGGTGGTCCGCTTGGCCCGCAGTGCGCGGTGGTAGGCGTCCTCGTCGAAGAGCGGGTCCAGCGGGTCCCGTGCGATGTGCGCGATGACGTCGGGCAGTCCTTCGGCGGTGGTGTCGTGGAGCGAGAGCCCGCCGAAGGTGCGCTGGTCGACGAAGCGGAGCTCGGTGCCCGCGTCGTCCGTGAACCGGACGCGGATGCGCAGATGCTTCTCGTCGGGGGCGTCCTCGGGCTGCACCAGCAGCTGCCCGCTCATGCCGAGGTGGCCGAGGACGGCCAGCTCCCGCCCTTCCAGCGGCAGCCACAGGTACTTCCCGCGCCGCTGCGGCACGCCGATGGTCCGGCCGGCCAGCCGCGCGGCGAAGTCGGCCCCGCCGGCCGGGTGCCGGCGCACGGCGCGCGGGTGCAGCACCTCGACGGCGCCGACGGTCCGCCCGGCCACCCAGCGCTCCAGGCCGCGCCGGACCACTTCGACCTCGGGCAGCTCGGGCACGGTGTTCCTCCGGTGGGGTACGGCTTTCAGGGCTCCGCCGCGAGCCTACCGGCCCGCCGCCCCCGGCCGGCGCCCTCCCCGCGAACGCAGAACCGCCCGCCCCTGCGCGGCAGGGGCGGGCGGGAGGATCCGCGGGGGATCGGAAGGAAGGGTCAGGCCTTCGGCGCCGGATCGGCGGGGGTCGGCGACCCGCCTTCCCCGGCCGCGGCCGGTGCGCCGGCGGGGGCTGCGGCTTCCGCGGCCTTCCGCTCGTCCGCCGCGGCACGGATGCCGCGCCATGCGGACTCCGCCGCCTGCTGTTCCGCTTCCTTCTTGCTGCGGCCGGTGCCGGTGCCGTACGAGACACCACCGACGCGGGCGGCAGCCGTGAAGGTCTTCTCGTGGTCCGGACCGGTCTCGGTGACCAGGTACTCGGGCACGCCAAGGCCTTCGGCGGCCGTCAGCTCCTGGAGGCTGGTCTTCCAGTCCAGGCCGGCTCCGAGGTTCGACGACTTCTCGATCAAGGGGTCGAAGAGCCGGTGCACGAGCTCCGAGGCCGCTTCGAGGCCCTTGTCGAGGTAGACCGCGCCGATCACCGCTTCGAGGGTGTCGGCGAGGATGGAGGCCTTGTCCCGGCCGCCCGTGCCCTCTTCGCCCCGGCCGAGCCGGATGAAGGAGCCGAGGTCGAGGCCGCGCCCCACTTCCGCCAGAGCGCGCGAGTTGACCACCGCGGCCCGCAGTTTGGCCAGCTGGCCTTCCGGCAGGTCGGGGTGGGTGTTGTACAGCGTGTCCGTGACCACCAGGCCGAGGACGGAGTCCCCGAGGAACTCCAGTCGCTCGTTGGTGGGCAGGCCGCCGTTCTCGTACGCGTACGAGCGGTGGGTCAGTGCACGCACCAGAAGGGCGGACTCGAGTCGATACCCGAGCCGCCCTTCCAGAAGCGTGTGGGACGAGGCCGCGTTCTTACTGTCTGCCTGCTCTTCGGCGTTGGACAGCTCAGACATTGCGCCTCTCACCAGCCGCTCAGACCTCGAGGACCTGGCGCTTGTTGTAGGTGCCGCAGCTCGGGCACGCGATGTGCTGCTGCTTCGGCTCCTGGCAGCGCTCACACGAAACCAGGGTGGGGACCGCAGCCTTCCACTGCGACCGGCGGTGGCGCGTGTTGCTGCGCGACATCTTCCGCTTCGGAACAGCCACGGCTACTTCTCCTGCTTCTCGGCGGCGCTCTGAACGTCGTCAGATGCAGTGCCGCTCATGTTGTCCTTCTCGCCGTCCTGATCGGTCACGACGAGTTCCTGCAAAGCCGCCCAACGGATGTCGACGGCGTCGTGGTGGTGCTCCGGGTCCTCGTTCAGGCTGATCCCGCAGTCGGGGCACA
The DNA here is from genome assembly GCF_056436005.1 of Streptomyces sp. NPDC043854. NCBI lineage: Bacteria > Bacillati > Actinomycetota > Actinomycetes > Kitasatosporales > Streptomycetaceae > Streptomyces > Streptomyces sp. NPDC043854. The sequence goes on along the minus strand of NZ_JBWKDK010000032.1, from coordinate 60,093 downwards.
GTCCGAGGCAGTCCTCCCGGCACACCGGCTGCAGCGGCAGTGCGAGCACCACCGCGTCGCGCAGCACGGGTTCGAGGTCGAACAAGCCGTCCTCAAGGTAGAGCGTGTCCTCGTCGTCCTCGGCGTCGTCGGCCGGCTCCGCCTTGGGGCGGCCCCGGTCGTCGGCGTCAGGGTACGAGAACATCTCCTGGAAGTCCGCGTCGATCTCGCGACCGACGGGCTCCAGACACCTTACGCACTCCCCCTCGGCCGATGCACGGACGGTGCCTGTGACAAGCACCCCTTCCATGACCGACTCCAGGCGGAGCTCGAGCTTCAGCGGGGCGCCCTCGGGCACTCCGATGACGCCGGCGAGACCGAGGTCCGCCGGAGCCGCGATCTCGCGGGACAGCCGCTGCATGGCACCAGGACGCCGACCCAGCTCGTGCGTGTCGAACACGAGGGGGTTGCGGTGGTCGAGGCGGGTGTTCAGGGCCGTTCCTGCTTTCACAGATCGCTGAAGATCAAGAATTCCGCCGCTCAAGGGCAGCATGGATCGCGACGCATACGCGCGACCGAACAGCCAGGATACCCGGCGCTCCGCCCTGAGCCCAATCCGGGTTCAGCGGCCCTGTTCGTACCCGCGCAGCTGGTCCAGGTTGATCATGCTCGTGTCGAAGAAGCTGGTCTCGTCGAGCGCGCCCTGCTGCGGGCGCCCCGCCCCCTGCTGCCCGTAGGCCGCGTACGGGTCCGGCTGCCCGCCGTAGGCCGCCGCGTACGGGTCGGGCTGAACCGGGGCCTGCTGCTGGTACCCGTACGGGTCCCCGTAGGAGGGCGCGGCGTAAGCCGCTCCGAAGGAGCCGCTGCCCGCAGCGGGGTAGCCGTCCTGCAGGCCGGGCTGCTGCCCGTAGCCGTACCCGTCGTACGCGGGCTCCGCCGCGGCCTGCGCCGGGATGACGGGGGCCGGGGCCGGGGCCTGGAGGGGCTGCGCCGGCTCGGCCAGCCCCGCCAGGAAGTCCGCGTCGCTCGCCGACCGGGACTGCGGCACTCCGGCGGCGTCCTGGGCGGCGATGTGGGCGCCCAGGTCGTCCGTGGGCACCCGGCCCAGGAGCTTCTGCCGGCCGCGGCCGACCGCCTCCAGGGTCTTGGTGAGCACCGCCTCGAAGGTCGCCAGCTTCGCGTCCACGTACGCGTCCGCCTGCCGGCGCCGGGCCTCCGGGTCGGCGCCGGGCTCGGGCGCGTCCGCGTCCGGGTAGCCGTGCTCGTCCAGCCCGGGCCCGCGGCCCAGCAGCTTCTCGCGGCCGCGGTCCACCGAGCCGATGGTCTTGCTGAGCACGACCTCGAAGTTCGCGAGCTTGCTGTCGACGTAGTCGTCGGCCTGCGCGCGGATCTCCGCGGCCTCCCGGTGCGCCTCGGCCAGGATCCGGTCCGCCTCGTCCCGGGAGCGGCGCGCGACCTCGGTGTCGGAGATCAGCGTGCCCCGCTGGACGTGCGCGGACTCGATGATCCGCTCCGCCTCGCGCCGGGCCTCCTCGACCATCTGCTCGCGGCCGCCGAGGAGCTCCTGCGCCTGCGCCAGCGAGCCCGGCAGCGCCTGGCGCACCTCGTCGAGCAGGGCGAGCAGCTCGGCGCGGTTGATCACGCAGGAGGCCGACATGGGCATGGAGCGGGCGCTGCCGACGGCCGCGACGATCTCGTCGAGCTTCTTCTGCACGTCCATGGGGGCTCGCACTTCCTCGGCCTCGGGGCGGTTCCCGAGACGGACGGGACGACTGTAAGCCCGCGGGGGCGGCGCCGGACACCGGCTGAGGCCCCGTCAGCCGGTCAGCGCTCGGCGAGCCGGGCGGTCAGGGCCGCGTGCACGTGCGGGGGCAGCAGGTGGGAGACGTCGCCGCCCCAGGCCGCGACCTCCTTGACCAGGGAGGAGGACAGGAAGCTGTAGGTGGGGTTGGTGGGCACGAACAGCGTCTCGACGCCGGAGAGCCCCATGTTCATCTGCGCCATCTGGAGCTCGTAGTCGAAGTCGCTGACCGCGCGCAGGCCCTTGACGATGGCGGGGATGTCGCGCTGCTTGCAGAAGTCGACCAGCAGTCCGTGGAAGGACTCGACCTCGACGTTGCCGTACTCGGCGGTCGCCTCGCGGATCAGCTCGATCCGCTCCTCGACGGTGAACAGCCCCTTCTTGGACTGGTTGATCATGACGGCGACGTGGACGACGTCGTACAGCCGGGAGGCCCGGCCGATGATGTCGAGGTGTCCGTTGGTGATGGGGTCGAAGGACCCCGGACAGACGGCGCGGCGCAACTTGGTCCCCTTGCTCTCCGGAGCGGTCATCATGACTCTTCGCTGGTGAAGGCGGCGCGGCCGTACCAGAGGGTGCCTTCGCCGTACTTGCGGGAGCGGAGCGGCTCGAATCCCTCGGGCCACGGGAACGCACCGCTCCTCGTGCCGCGCTCCACGGTGACGAGCGCATCGTCCGTGATCCAGCCGTTGGCGCGGAGTGTGAGCAGGATCTCGCCAAGATCTCCGTGGCTGACGGCGTACGGCGGGTCCAGGAAGACCACGTCGTACGGCTCCCCGCCGGCGGGAACGGCCACGATCTGCTCCGCCTTGCCCGCCCGGAACTCGGCGCCGGGCAGGCCCAGCGCCTTGATGTTGTCCCGGATCGCCTTGGCGGCCTTGGCGTCGGGCTCGACGAGCAGGGCGTGCTCCGCGCCGCGGGAGAGGGCCTCCAGGCCGACGGCGCCGGAGCCGGCGTACAGGTCGAGCACCCGGGCCCCCTCGACGCCGTGCAGCGACTCCCAGGTGGAGAACAGGCCTTCGCGCATCCGGTCCGAGGTCGGCCTGGTGCCGGTGCCGGGGGGCACGGCCAGCCGTCGCCCGCCGGCGGTGCCGGCGATCACTCGGGTCATCTGGGGTCCTTCACTACGGCGATCACAGCCTCTCCACGATATGCCGTGCCTCCAGGCACTTCCGCCCCGCCCTGCTCAGCCCTTCTCCAGGTACTGCTCCCGCTCGGCGTCGAGCAGGGCCTCCAGGGCGCCCCTGAGGCCCGGGAGCCGCTCCAGCTCCGGGTCGTCGGCGACCACGCGGGCGGCCTCCTCGCGGGCCTGGGCGATGACCTCCTCGTCCTCGATGACCGCGAGCATCCGCAGCGAGGACCGCACCCCCGACTGGGCCTGGCCGAGCACGTCGCCCTCCCGGCGCTGTTCGAGGTCGATCCGGGAGAGCTCGAAGCCGTCGAGCGTGGCGGCGACCGCGGCCAGCCGGGCCCGGGCGGGGCTCGCCTCGTGCATCTCGCTGACCAGCAGGCACAGGCCGGGCGCGGAGCCGCGGCCGACGCGGCCGCGCAGCTGGTGGAGCTGGGAGACGCCGAACCGGTCCGCGTCCATGATCACCATGACGGTGGAGTTCGGGACGTTCACACCGACCTCGATGACGGTGGTGGCGACCAGCACCTGGACCTCGCCGGCGGCGAAGCGCCGCATGACGTCGTCCTTGTCGGCCGGGTCCATCCGGCCGTGCAGCACCTCGACGGACAGCCCGGCCAGGGGGCCGCGCGCCAGCTGCTCGGCGACCTCCAGGACGGCCAGCGGCGGGCGCTTCTCGCTCTCGTCCTCGGGGGACGGCTTCTTCTTGCGCTGGTCGGCCTGGTCGACGTCGTCGCCGATGCGCGGGCAGACCACGTACGCCTGGTGGCCGGCCCCGACCTCCTCGCGGACCCGCTCCCAGGCCCGGGTGAGGAAGTGCGGCTTGTCCTTGGCGGGGACGACGTGGGTGGCGATCGGGGAGCGGCCGGCGGGGAGCTGGTCGAGGACCGAGGTCTCCAGGTCTCCGAAGACGGTCATCGCGACCGTGCGCGGGATCGGGGTCGCGGTCATCACCAGCAGGTGCGGCGTCCGCCTTTCCCCCCGGGAGTGCCCCTTGGCCCGCAGTGCGTCGCGCTGCTCGACGCCGAAGCGGTGCTGCTCGTCGACCACGACCAGGCCGAGGTCGTGGAACTGGACCTTGTCCTCGATGAGCGCGTGGGTGCCGATGACGATGCCGGCCTCGCCCGTGACCAGGTCGAGCAGGGCCTGCCGGCGCGCGGCCGCGCCCATCGAGCCGGTGAGGAGGACGACCTTGGTGCCCTGCTCGGAGCCGCCGAGCATGCCTCCTTCGGCGAGTTCGCCCATCATCTCGGTGATCGAGCGGTGGTGCTGCTGGGCGAGGACCTCGGTGGGCGCGAGCATCGCGGCCTGCCCGCCGCTGTCCACGACGGCGAGCATGGCCCGCAGCGCGACCAGCGTCTTGCCGGAGCCGACCTCGCCCTGGAGGAGGCGGTGCATGGGGTGCTCGGTGGCCAGGTCGTCGAAAATCTCGCGGGAGACGGTCTGCTGGCCCTCGGTGAGGGTGAAGGGCAGCTTGGCGTCGAAGGTGTCGAGCAGGCCGGCGGGGGCGGGGCGACGGGCGACGGCCGGCAGCTGGGAGTCGGCGTGCCGGCGGCGGGCCAGGGCGGTCTGGAGGACGAAGGCCTCGTCCCACTTCAGGCGCTGCCGGGCGTCCTCGATGTCGGCCTTCGTGCCCGGCCGGTGGATCTTCAGCAGGGCCTCGTGGAGCGGGACCAGGCCGCGGCCCTCGCGCAGGGCCGGCGGCAGCGGGTCCAGGGCTTCGCCGGCGCGCGGCAGGACGGCGTCGACGGCTTTGGCGATCTTCCAGGACTCCAGCTGCTTGCAGGCCGGGTAGATCGGGATGAGCTTGCCGGCGAAGGCCGCGGCCGCGTCGGACTCGCCCGCGTCGGCGCCCAGCGGCTCGTAGGCGGGGTGGGCCAGCTGGAGCTTGCGGTTGAACAGGGAGACCTTGCCCGCGAACATGGCCCGGCGGCCGGGCAGCAGCTCCTTGTGCGGCTTGTGCACGCCCGCGCCGAAGAACACCAGCTGGAGCCGGCCGCTGCCGTCGGTGATGGTCACCTCCAGGCGTTTGCCGCGGCCGCCGTTGAAGGTCAGGATCCGGGCGTCGGCGACCTGGGCGACGACGGTGACGTGCTCGTCGAGCTGGTCGGCGAGCCCCTCCAGCGAGGTCAGCTCGCCGCGCTCGGCGTACCGCCTCGGGTAGTGGTGGAGCAGGTCCAGGGCCGTGTGCAGGCCGAGCTGCTCGGCCAGCACCTTGGCGGTGGCGGGGCCGAGCGTCTTCTTGAGGTCTTCGTCGAGCGCGGGCACATGTTCATTGCACACCATGGCGCCGACAGGACGGCTATTCGACCCCGATCAGCAGGGGCGCCGAGTGGCGGCCGCCCCGGTAGACGACGGTGTCCACCGCCAGGTGCCCGTGCTGGACGTAGGCCTCCAGCCGTTCGGCGAGGGCGTCCGGCACCTCGGGGCCCAGGACCAGGGTGACGAGTTCGCCGCCGGAGCCGAGCATGCGCTCCAGGACCGCCTCGGCGGTGTCGGCGAGGCCGGAGCCGATGACGGCGACGTCGCCGTCGATGAGCCCGAGCACGTCGCCGGCCTGGCAGATCCCGGCGGAGGTGAAGGACTGCCGTTCGGCCACGGCGAGTTCCGCGTAGCGGGTGGCGCCGGCGGCCGCGGTCATGGCGACCACGTCCTCGTCGAAGGTGGCCTGCGGGTCGTGCACGGCGAGGGCGGCCAGGCCCTGGACGGCTGACCGGGTGGGGATCACGGCGACCCGGACGCCGTCGGCGCGGGCCCGCTCGGCCGCGGCGGCCGCGGCCGCGCGCTGGTCGGCCCCGCCGGGCAGCAGCACCACCTCGCGGGCGTGGGCCCGGCGGACGGCGTCGGCGAGCTCGCCGGTGTCGGGGGCCTGTCCGGGCGGGGTGAGGACGGTGGTCGCACCGGCTTCCGCGCACAGGCCGGCCAGGCCCTCACCGGGGACCACGGCGACCACGGCCCGCTGGGCGCGCTCCCCGCGCCCCCGGCGCCGCTCGTCGCCGAAGTGCGTGATGCGGATCCGGTAGGGCCGTCCGGCGACGACGCCGGCCTCCACGGCGGCGCCGGGGTCGTCGACGTGGACGTGGACGTTCCACAGCCCGTCGCCGCCGACCACGACGAGGGAGTCGCCGAGGCCGTCGAGCCGCCCGCGCAGCACCGCCACCGCCTCCTCGGCGGCCTCCAGCAGGTAGACCACCTCGTACGCGGGCCCCTCGTGCTCCTCGTGGGCGTCGCAGGGCCGCTGCTGCTGCGGTACGGGCACGGTGGCCCGGCCGCGGACCGCGTCCGCGGCGGGCTCGTGCCCGGACAGCGCCTGCCACAGCGCCCCGAGCACCGCGACCAGCCCGCAGCCCCCGGCGTCGACCACCCCGGCCCGGCCCAGCTCGGCCAGCTGCCCCGGGGTTTCGGCGAGGGCCGCGCGGGCCCCCTCGTACGCGGCCCGGGCGACGTCCGCGACGCTCCCGGCGGCCGTACCGGCGGCCTCCGCGGCGGTCTCGGCGGCCCGCGCCGCCGCGGCGGCCACGGTGAGCATGGTCCCCTCGACGGGGTGCGCGACCGCCTCGTACGCCTCCTGCGCGGCCCGGGTCAGCGCCTGGGCCAGCAGCCGGGCCGGTCCCCGCCCCGCCGGGTCGTCGCCCAGGACGTCGGCCACCCCGCGCAGCAGCTGGGCCAGGATGGTCCCGGAGTTGCCGCGGGCGCCTATGAGCGCGCCGTGCGCCCAGGCCCGTACGGCCTGGGCGAGGGGGGCGGCGGCCCCGGCGGCGTCGAGGGCGCGGTCGGCCGACTCGGCGGTGAGGTAGAGGTTGGTGCCGGTGTCCGCGTCCGCGACCGGGTAGACGTTGATCGCGTCGATGTCCTCGCGGGCCCGGTCCAGCGCGGCCAGGGCCAGCGAGCTCCAGGTGCGCACCGCTTCGGCGTCGAGCTCGTCGAAGGGCTGCGGCTGCGGCTCGTGCGGCACCGGGCGTTCCTCCTTGTGCGGGCCAGGGTTCACCGCAGGGTAACGAAGCGCCTCCGGGACCCGGGGACCGCGGGGCGGGCCCGGCGGCGGCCGTGGTAGTTTTCTTGGACGGCAGCAGCCGTTGTATGCTGCTCCGGTTGCCCGATGAGAGTCGGGTTTTTCCCCGGCAAACCACTTCAGATTTCTGATCCGGTGCGCCGGATTTCACTGTAAGTGCATCTGAAGTCTTTGGAGTGACCTGTGGCTGCCAACTGCGACGTTTGCGGCAAGGGGCCGGGCTTCGGCAACAACATCTCGCACTCGCACCGCCGTACGTCCCGTCGCTGGAACCCGAACATCCAGCGCGTGCGTGCCGTGGTCAGTGGGACGCCGAAGCGCCTCAACGCCTGCACCTCGTGCATCAAGGCCGGCAAGGTCTCGCGCTGACGCGTCCCGTCGTCGTAGCGCAGCCCTTTCCGGTTGCCAGGAAGGCCGGTCCACCTCGTGGACCGGCCTTTTGCCTTGCGGGAGTCCTTTCCCTGCGGGAAGCCCGCCGCATCTCCTGATGCGGCGGGCTTCCGTCCGTTCACGGGCCGGCGGGTGCGTCAGCGGCGCCACTGCCAGGCGTGGTCCACCGGTCCGATGCCGCCGCCGAGCGCGAAGCCGGCCGCGATGGCGCCGGTCACGTACTCCTTGGCCGCCATGACGGCCTGCGGCACGTCCTGTCCCTTGGCGAGCCCGGCCGCGATCGCGGCGGCGAGGGTGCAGCCGGTGCCGTGGGTGTGCCGGTTGTCGTGGCGCGGGGAGCGCAGCCAGAGCTGCGTCCCGCCGTCGGTCAGGAGGTCGGCGGCCTCGCCGCCGTGGGCGGCCAGGTGCCCGCCCTTGATCAGCGCCCACTCGGGCCCGAGGGCGAGGACGGCGTCGGCGGCGCGCCGCATGTCGTCCTCGCTCTCCACGACCACTCCGGTGAGCTGGGCCACCTCGTCCAGGTTGGGCGTCGCCACCGTGGCCCGCGGCAGCAGCTCCCCGCGTACGGCGTCCAGCGCCGAGGCGGCGAGCAGCGCGTCCCCGTGCTTGGAGACCCCGACGGGGTCCACGACGGCCGGGGCGCCGGTGGCCGCCAGCAGCCCGGCCACGGTCTCGACCAGGGCGGCGGAGGAGAGCATCCCGGTCTTCACGGCCTGGACGCCGATGTCGTCGGCGACGGCCCGGTACTGGGCGGTGACGGCCTCGGCGGGCAGCTCCCAGACCCCGCGCACCCCGAGGGAGTTCTGCGCGGTCACGGCGGTCACCACGCTCATCCCGTGCACGCCGAGCGCGAGCATGGTCTTGAGGTCGGCCTGGATGCCGGCGCCACCGCCGCAGTCCGATCCGGCAACGGTCAGGCACAGCGGTGGCGCGTCGTTCATCGGGCAGTCTCCTCGGTGGAGTCGGGGCCGAAGTGGTCCCAGCCGCCGGTGCTGGTCCAGGGCGCCCCGTCCACGGTCACCTGGGGCAGTGCGGACCGGTTCAGCACCTCTCCGATGACCTTCCAGCGGGCGGGCAGCTTCACGTCGGGCGGGAAGGTCGCCACGATGGCGTGATCCTCTCCCCCGGTGAGCACCCACTGCAAGGGGTCGACACCGACCGCCTGCCCGATGTCGTGCATCTGCGTCGGGATGTCGACGGCCGCCGAGCGCAGGTCGATCCGTACCTTGCTGGCCTCCGCGATGTGCCCGAGGTCGGCGATCAGGCCGTCGCTCACGTCGGTCATGGCGGTGGCGCCGAGTCCGGCTGCCGCGGGGCCGGCGTGGTAAGGGGGCTCGGGGCGCCGGTGCGCCTCGACGAAGGCCCGCGGGGAGCGGAAGCCGCGCTTGAGGACCGCGTAGCCGGCCGCGGACCAGCCGAGCCAGCCGGTGACGGCGACGACGTCGCCGGGCTGGGCGCCGGAGCGCAGCACGGGCTCGTGGTTGCGCAGGTCGCCGAGGGCGGTGATGGAGACGGTGATGGTGTCGCCGCGGACGACGTCCCCGCCGACCACGGCGGCTCCGGCGACCTGGCACTCGTCGCGCAGGCCGTCCATCAGCTCGGTGGGCCAGGTGACCGGCAGCTCGGCCGGGACGACCAGGCCGAGCAGCAGCGCGGTCGGCACCGCGCCCATGGCGGCGATGTCGGCGAGGTTCTGTGCGGCGGCCTTGCGTCCGACGTCGTAGGCCGTGGACCAGTCGCGCCGGAAGTGCCGGCCCTCCAGCAGGATGTCCGTGCTCGCCACGACCCTGCGGTCGGGGGCGGACACCACTGCGGCGTCGTCGCCCGGCCCGAGCCGGACCGCCGGGGTGGTGGTGAGCCGTGAGGTGAGCTCCCGAATGAGCCCGAACTCCCCCAGCTCGCCCACAGTGCCCTTCATCGCTGTGCCCCTTCTTGCCCAGTCCGCTTGCGGTCGCGCCCCGTCACAGCTCTGGGTACCGTCAACTGATACGTCAACTTCTTCTCTTCGCACGCCCCGCTGTGCGTGGCGCCGATCACCCGGGTCTCCCCGTGGTGCACGGCGACGCGGTACCGTGGCGTCCCTTCTTCCCCGGGCCCACCCGCTGTCCGTGGGCCCATCCTGAGGTTAGGGGAATCGATCCTCGTGGCCGCTCTGGAGGTTCCGTGGTACAGGCGTACATCCTCATCCAGACCGAGGTGGGCAAGGCGTCGGTCGTCGCCGAGTCCATCAGCCAGATCCCGGGGGTGATCCAGGCGGAGGACGTGACGGGCCCGTACGACGTGATCGTGCGCGCCCAGGCGGACACCGTGGACGATCTCGGCCGGATGGTGGTCGCCCGCGTCCAGCAGGTGGAGGGCATCACCCGCACCCTGACCTGCCCGGTGGTCCATCTGTAGCCCCCGTCTACTCTTGGCCGGTGATGTCATTGCACCGCCGGCCGCTCCGTGTCCGTGTCCGTGTGCCCGCTCTGTCCGCCCTGGTCGTGGCAGCCGCCCTCGCGGGCTGCTCCCCGGGCGGCGGCGCGGCCCGGGTGGACCCGCCGCCCGCACCGCCCGCCGACGTCGCCGGGTTCTGTGCGGCGCTGCACAAGGAGCTCCCGGAGACGGTGGCCGGTCTGGAACGGACTCCCACCGAGCCGGAGTCCGGTCTGACCGCCGCGTGGGGCGGCTCGGCGATCGTACTGCGGTGCGGTATCCCCAAGCCCGCCAAGATGGCCGATCCCCGGCAGGAGGGGGTCCACGTGAACAACGTGGCCTGGCTGCTGGAGAAGCTCGACGACGGCTCCTTCCGGTTCACCACCGGGATGCGGCTGGCGTACACGGAGGTGCGGGTCGACAAGGAGCACGCCTCGGACGCGGGGATGCTGGTCGGGCTGTCCGCCGCGGTGGCCGAGACCGTTCCGGAAGGGATCTCCTCGTACTGACACACCGACCGCCCGCCGGGAATCCCGGCGGGCGGTTTCGCGTGTGCGGGCGGGCGGGCCGCCCCGCCGGGCCGCGGCTAGCGCAGCCCGGTGGAGCGGCGCAGGGCCGCCTGGATCAGGCGGTCCACCAGCTCCGGGTACGAGATGCCCGTCTCCTGCCACATGCGCGGGTACATGGAGATCGGCGTGAACCCGGGCATGGTGTTGATCTCGTTGATGACGAAGGTGCCGTCCTCGGTGAGGAAGAAGTCGGCGCGCACCAGGCCCTCGCAGGATGCGGCCTCGAAGGCCTCGATCGCGAGCCGCTGCACCTCGGCGGTCTGCTCCGGGGTGAGCGGGGCGGGCACGATGCCCGCGGCGGAGTCGATGTACTTCGCCTCGAAGTCGTAGAAGTCGTGGGCGGAGACCGGCGGGATCTCGGCGGGCGCGCTCGCGCGCGGCCCGTCCTCGAACTCCAGCACCCCGCACTCGATCTCGCGGCCGCGCAGCAGCGCCTCCACGATGACCTTCGGGTCGTGGCGGCGGGCCTCGCGGATCGCGGCGTCCAGCCCGGAGACGTCGTCGACCTTGGTGATGCCGATGGAGGACCCGGCCCGGGCGGGCTTGATGAACAGCGGCCAGCCGTGCTCGCCGGCGAAGTCCAGGATCCGGGCCTTGGCGGCGTCCGCGTCGGCCTCCCACTCGCGGGGGCGGACGGTCAGGTACGGGCCGACCGGCAGGCCGAAGGAGGTGAAGACGCGCTTCATGTACTCCTTGTCCTGGCCGACGGCCGAGGCCAGGACGCCCGAGCCGACGTACGGGACGCCGGAGAGCTCCAGCAGGCCCTGGAGGGTGCCGTCCTCGCCGTACGGGCCGTGCAGCATCGGGAAGACGACGTCGACCTCGCCCAGTGCCTTGGGGACGGCGCCCGGCTCGGTGTACACGACCTCGCGGCTGGCCGGGTCGACGGAGAGCACGACGCCGCCCTCGTCGGATTCCGCGAGCTCCTCGACGCTCGGGAGCCTGCGGTCGGCGATGGCCATCCGCTCGGGCTCGTCGGCGGTCAGCGCCCACCGCCCGTCCGTGGTGATGCCGATGGGCAGCACCTCGTACTTGGAGCGGTCGATGGCGCGCAGCACGGCGCCCGCGGTGACGACCGAGATGGCGTGTTCCGAGCTGCGGCCGCCGAACACGACGGCCACGCGGGGCTTGCGGCCCTGCTGCTCAGGGGTCTGGGGGAGGTTCTCGCTGCTCATATCGCCACGAGGGTACCCGCTCATGCGTCCGGAAAGGAGTCAGCGGCGTTCCGGTTTGGCGCTGCGTGCCATGAGCTCCTTCAGGGCGACCAGCGGGGGCTTGCCGTGGTGGACGATCTCGACGACCGTGTCGGTGATCGGCATGTCGACCCCGTGGCGGCGGGCCAGATCGGCCACCGACTGGCAGGACTTGACGCCCTCGGCGGTCTGCTTGGTGACCGCGATGGTCTCCTCCAGGGTCATCCCGCGGCCGAGGTTGGTGCCGAAGGTGTGGTTCCGGGAGAGCGGCGAGGAGCAGGTGGCGACCAGGTCGCCGAGGCCGGCGAGACCGGAGAAGGTCAGCGGGTCGGCGCCCATGGCCACGCCCAGCCGGGTGGCCTCGGCCAGGCCCCGGGTGATGAGCGAGCCCTTGGTGTTGTCGCCGAGGCCCATGCCGTCCGCGATGCCGACGGCGAGGCCGATGACGTTCTTCACGGCGCCGCCGAGCTCGCAGCCGACGACGTCGGTGCTGGTGTACGGGCGGAAATAGGCGGTGTGGCAGGCCGCCTGGAGGCGCTGGGCGACGGCCCCGTCGGAGCAGGCGACGACCGCGGCGGCGGGCTGCCGGGCGACGATCTCGCGGGCCAGGTTGGGGCCGGTGACGACGGCGACCCGCTCGGCGGGCACCTTGGCGACCTCCTCGATGACCTCGCTCATCCGCTTGGCCGTGCCCAGTTCGATGCCCTTCATCAGCGAGACGAGGACGGTGTCGGGCGCCAGCAGCGGAGCCCATTCGGCGAGGTTGCCGCGCAGGGTCTGGGAGGGGATGGACAGGACGGTGAAGTCGGCGCCGCGGGCGGCCTCGGCCGGGTCGGTGGTGGCGCGCAGGTTCGCCGGGAGCTCCACGCCGGGGAAGTAGTCCGGGTTGGTGCGGCCGGTGTTGATGGCTTCGGCGACCTCCGGGCGGCGGGCCCAGAGGGTGACCTCGCAGCCGGCGTCGGCGAGCACCATGCCGAAGGCGGTGCCCCAGGAGCCCGCCGAGAAGACGGCTGCCTTGACGGGACGCGTCACTTGGAGGCCTCCCCCGCGGCCTTGCGCCGCTGTTCCGCCCGGGCCTTGCGGTGGTCGTAGGGCCGGTCGGGCGCCTTCTCCCCGCGCAGCTCCTCCAGGAGGGCGGTGATGGCCGCCATGATGGCCTCGGTGGCCTCCTTGAGGACCTCCGGGGTGGGTTCCCGGTCGTAGTACGCGGAGAGGTCCACCGGCGGCCCGGCGAGCACCTGGAGGGTCTTGCGCGGGAACAGCCGGACCTTGTCCTCCTCGGCGTACGGCGGCATGGCCAGGTTGGCGCCCCACTGGGCCACCGGGATGACCGGCACCTTGGTCATCAGCGCGACGCGGGCGGCGCCGGTCTTGCCGGCCATCGGCCACACCTCGGGGTCGCGGGTGAGGGTGCCCTCCGGGTAGAAGGCCACGCACTCGCCGCACTCGATGGCGTCCACGGCGGCCCGGAACGCGTCCAGGGCGTTGGTGGTCTCGCGGTAGACGGGGATCTGGCCGGAGCCGTGCAGGATGGCGCCCACGATCGGCACCTTGAACAGGGCGGCCTTCGCCAGGAAGCGGGGAACGCGGCCGGTGTTGTACTGGAAATGCGCGTACGAGAGCGGGTCCAGGTACGAGTTGTGGTTGACGGCGGTGATGAATCCGCCGTCGGCCGGAATGTGCTCCATTCCCCGCCAGTCCCGCTTGAAGAGCACCACCAGCGGCGGTTTTGCGATGACCGCCGCCAGGCGGTACCAGAAGCCGATTCTGCGGCGGGACACTCGGACACCTTCCTCTGGGCTCGGAACCGGTGCACGGTTGGGGCACCTCGTCGGCCGCAAGTGTGGCCTTGGGACCGGTCTCTGTCGAGAACACCGTACGCCCCGCCCGGTCCGCCGCAGCCCCCGGTCGGCCGGCGGCGGCGACAATGGACCGATGCATGACCGGCTCATGGCCCGGCCATGGCACGCGCGGGTGCCGCCGGGCACCGGAGGGAAGGGGTCCGCCACGAACGCCGTCTGGAGCCTGGTGATCCCGCTGAAGCCCTTGGCCGTGGCCAAGAGCCGCCTCGCGGCCGCCGTGGGCGCCTCGCGGCCGGGGCTGGCGCTGGCGTTCGCGCAGGACACCGTGGCGGGGGCGCTGGCCTGCCGGGCGGTGGCGGATGTGGTGGTCGTCACGGACGACGCGCGGGCGGGGGCGGAACTGGCCCGGCTGGGGGCGCGGATCGTGCCGGACGGGCCGGGCGCGGGCCTCAACGCGGCACTGGCCCACGGGGCGCGGGAGATACGCGCGGCCCGGCCCCGGGCGGCGCTCGCCGCCATGAACGCGGATCTTCCGGCGCTGCGTCCGCCGGAATTGCTACGCGTGCTCGAAGCGGCATCCGTATTTCCCCGGGCATTTCTCGCGGATGCCGCGGGAATCGGTACGACCCTGCTTTCCGCCGGCCCGGAGACGGAATTGGCACCCTCGTTCGGAGGGCCGTCGAGGGCCCGGCATTCCGCGTCGGGGGCGGCGGAAATCGCCCTGTCGGGGGTGGACAGCGTGCGCCGGGACGTGGACACGGGGGCGGACCTGCGCCGGGCGCTGTCCCTGGGCGTCGGCCCCCACACGGCCCGATACAGTGCCGGTATGCAGGCGACCGCGTACACCTACGACCCCCAGACCCGCAGCGGCAGTGTGCTGCTGGACGACGGCACGCCGGTGCCGTTCGACGCCCCGGCGTTCGACGCGGGCGGGCTGCGGCTGCTGCGCCCCGGCCAGCGGGTCCGGATCGAGACCTCGGGGGAGGGCGCGGGTCTGCGGATCACCCTGGTCACCTTGCAGACGTTCTGACGAAGAAATCGCCTGACCTGCGATGACGCACCGCGGGCCGGCTCCCCTCGGGGGAAGCCGGCCCGGCGTGTGAGACGTGCGCCCTACTTCTTGCGGGCGGTGGTCTTCTTTGCGGCGGTGGCGGTCTTCTTCGCGGCGGTCGAGCGCGCCGTGGTCTTCTTGGCCGGGGCCTTCTTCGCGGCGGCCTTGGTGGCGGGCGCGGTCTTCTTCGCGGCGGCCGTCTTCTTGGCGGCCGTCGTCTTCTTCGCCGCGGCGGTGGTCTTCGCCGCCGTCGCCTTCTTGGCCGCGGTGGCCTTCTTCGCCGCCGCAGTCGTCTTCTTGGCCGCCGTGACCTTCTTCGCCGCGGCCGCGGCCGTCTTCTTCACGGCGGCCTTCTTGGCGGCGGTGGTCTTCTTCGCCGCGGCCTTCTTGACCGTGGCGGAAGGGCCGCCGGTCAGGCTGCCCTTGGGCGCCTTCTTCACGGCCACCTCGTCGCCCTTGGGGAGCTTCTTGGTGCCGCTGACCAGGTCCTTGAAGCCCTGGCCCGCGCGGAAGCGGGGAACCGAGGTCTTCTTGACCCGGACGCGCTCACCCGTCTGCGGGTTGCGGGCGTAGCGGGCCGGCCGGTCGACCTTCTCGAACGAGCCGAAGCCCGTGACCGAGACCCGGTCACCGGCGACGACCGCGCGGACCATGGCGTCCAGTACCGCGTCGACAGCGTCGGCGGCCTGCTGGCGGCCGCCCAGCTTGTCGGCAATCGCTTCTACGAGCTGCGCCTTGTTCACGTCTTCCCCTTCGGAGACCTCGCCAGAACGAATGTGTTCAAGCTTATTTCGCACGTTAGGCGGATATATACCGCAAATCAAACACGAAACGGGCTAATCACCCTAGTGCCGCAACGGAAGTGCCCGTTGCGGAGTTCCTTCGCATCAGTCGCCTTCAGGGAATCGACCCTCGTCAAGGTCCTTCATCAACCTGTCCAGGCGCCTTGCCGCATCGGCGAGATCATGCTTCGCCGCGGCCGTGACGACCAACAGCTTCCGGGACAGCGCCATCCTTACGCCCTCCGGGACTTGCAGTGTGCGCACCCGTGTGTGTGCTTCTTTCAACCGGTCCGCGACGAGTTGGTAGAGCTCCAGTTGACTGTCGCGTTCCATGCACAGATTGTGCCATCTGGGGCGAGTTGTCGCCTCACGGGGCCTCAACACAGGACTGTGCCCCCCGCCGTGGGGCGGGGGGCACAGTGTTGTCCATGTGATCTTCAGGGGGTGAATAACCCCTGATCAGGCTGTAATCAGGCGCGAACCGTACGCGGCTTGAAGGCGGGCCGGGCGCTTTCGTACGCGGCGATGTCGGCTTCGTTCTGAAGGGTGAGCGAGATGTCGTCCAGCCCCTCCAGCAGACGCCACCGGGCGTTGTCGTCGAGTTCGAACTCCGCCTCGATGCCTGCCGCGCGGACCTGGCGGGCGACCAGGTCGACGGTCACCTCGGCGGCCGGGTCGGCCTCGGTCAGCTCCCACAGGCGGTCGACGGTCTCCTGCGGCAGGACGACCGTCAGCAGCCCGTTCTTCAGCGAGTTGCCGCGGAAGATATCGGCGAAGCGGGAGGAGATGACCGCCTTGAACCCGAAGTTCTGGAGGGCCCAGACGGCGTGCTCCCGGGAGGAGCCGGTGCCGAAGTCGGGGCCGGCGATCAGCACCGTGGCGCCCGCGCGCTCGGGGCGGTTGGTGACGAACTCGGGGTCCTTGCGCCAGGCCTCGAAGAGCCCGTCCTCGAAGCCGTCGCGGGTGATCTTCTTCAGCCAGTGGGCGGGGATGATCTGGTCGGTGTCGACGTTGCTGCGGCGCAGCGGCACGGCCCGGCCGGTGTGGGTGGTGAAGGCTTCCATGGTTCAGACTCCGGCGGTGGCGTGGACGTCGGACAGGTCGGCGGGCGAGGCCAGGTGGCCCAGCACCGCGGTGGCGGCGGCCACCTGCGGGGAGACCAGGTGCGTGCGGCCGCCCTTGCCCTGCCGGCCCTCGAAGTTGCGGTTGGAGGTGGACGCGGAGCGCTCACCGGGGGCCAGTTGGTCGGGGTTCATGCCCAGGCACATGGAGCACCCGGCGTGCCGCCACTCGGCGCCGGCCTCCTTGAAGACCTTGTCCAGGCCCTCCTCGACCGCCTGGAGGGCGACGCGGACCGAGCCGGGGACGACCAGCATCCGTACGCCGTCGGCGACTTTGCGGCCCTTGATGACATCCGCGACGGCGCGCAGGTCCTCGATCCGGCCGTTGGTGCAGGAGCCTACGAAGACGGTGTCCACCTCGATGTCCCGCAGCGGCTGCCCGGCTGTCAACCCCATGTATTCCAGGGCCTTTTCAGCGGCCAGGCGCTCCGAGGCGTCCTCGTACGAAGCCGGATCGGGGACGCTGGCCGACAGCGGGGCGCCCTGGCCCGGGTTGGTGCCCCAGGTGACGAACGGCGACAGGGCGGCGCCGTCGATGACGACCTCGGCGTCGAAGACCGCGTCCTCGTCGGTGCGCAGGGTCTTCCAGTAGGCGACCGCGGCGTCCCAGTCCTCGCCGGTCGGGGCGTGGTCGCGGCCCGCGAGGTAGTCGAACGTGGTCTGGTCGGGGGCGATCATGCCCGCGCGGGCACCGGCCTCGATCGACATGTTGCAGATGGTCATGCGGGCTTCCATCGACAGCTTCTCGATGGCCTCGCCGCGGTATTCGATGACGTAGCCCTGGCCGCCGCCGGTGCCGATCCTGGCGATGATCGCCAGGATCAGGTCCTTGGCCGTGACGCCCTCGGCCAGCTCGCCCGTGACGGTGATGGCCATCGTCCTGGGGCGCGCCATGGGCAGCGTCTGGGTGGCCAGGACGTGCTCGACCTGGCTGGTGCCGATGCCGAAGGCCAGCGCGCCGAAGGCGCCGTGCGTGGAGGTGTGCGAGTCGCCGCAGACCACGGTGGTGCCGGGCTGGGTCAGGCCGAGCTGCGGTCCCACGACGTGGACGACGCCCTGCTCGACGTCGCCGAGCGGGTGCAGGCGTACGCCGAACTCGGCGCAGTTCTTGCGCAGCGTCTCCAGCTGGGCCCGGGAGACCGGGTCCGCGATCGGCTTGTCGATGTCGAGGGTGGGGGTGTTGTGGTCCTCGGTCGCGATGGTGAGGTCGAGACGGCGGACCTTGCGGCCGGCCTGCCGCAGGCCGTCGAAGGCCTGGGGGCTGGTCACCTCGTGCAGCAGGTGCAGATCGATGAAGAGGAGGTCGGGCTCGCCCTCGGCGCGCCGGACGACATGGTCGTCCCAGACCTTCTCCGCGAGTGTCCTACCCATCGCTTTCCCTCCGGCCGGCCGGTGTGGCCGGCGCTTCATAGAGATGTGGTGCGCCTGATCGCCGGCAGCCCGTATGCCGGACGACGGCCTCGGACCCAGTGGTTCGTGGACCCGCACATACAGACTCGCTGTTTCTTGGAAAAATTGAACTTGCGTTTCACAGTGTGAGACGTGAATATCGTTTCATGGACAACTCTAGCGGCGTCGGCGTTCTCGACAAGGCAGCTCTGGTTTTGAGCGCACTGGAGTCCGGTCCGGCCACCCTCGCCGGGCTGGTCGCGGCGACAGGGCTCGCACGACCCACGGCACATCGCCTGGCCGTGGCACTGGAACACCACCGGATGGTGGCGAGGGACATGCAGGGCCGGTTCATCCTCGGACCGCGGCTGGCGGAGCTCGCCGCCGCAGCCGGCGAGGACCGCCTGCTGGCCACGGCGGGACCGGTACTCACCCACCTCCGTGACGTGACCGGGGAGAGCGCGCAGCTCTACCGCCGGCAGGGGGACATGCGCATCTGCGTGGCGGCCGCCGAGCGGCTGTCCGGTCTGCGGGACACCGTCCCGGTGGGCTCCACGCTCCCGATGAAGGCCGGCTCGGCCGCGCAGATCCTCATGGCCTGGGAGGAGCCCGAGCGGCTGCACCGCGGCCTCCAGGGCGCGCGCTTCACGGCGACGGCCCTGTCGGGCGTCCGGCGGCGCGGCTGGGCGCAGTCGATCGGCGAGCGCGAGCCCGGTGTGGCGTCCGTCTCGGCGCCGGTGCGCGGGCCGTCGAACCGCGTGGTGGCCGCCGTGTCGGTCTCCGGGCCGATCGAGCGCCTGACCCGCCACCCCGGCCGGATGCACGCCCAGGCGGTCATCGACGCCGCCGCGCGCCTCACCGAGGCCTTGCGCCGCTCCGGCTGACCTCCCGGCCTTCTTCCCCCTCCCCCGGCCCGGGGGCGCGTACGACGCCGCACACGTCCGAACGCGCGCCTCCGGGCCCGTCCTTGTGCACTGCGCCACGGGTGGGCCCGCACACGGCGGCGGGGCGGCGGTCGGGGCGGTGAACGACGAAGAGGCCCTCCGCGATGGACGCGGAGGGCCTCTTCAGTGCGTACCCCCGACCGGATTCGAACCGGCGCTACCGCCTTGAGAGGGCGGCGTGCTAGGCCGCTACACAACGGGGGCATGCCTTACAGCTTGCGCTGTACTGCGCTGGGCTACCAGGACTCGAACCTAGAACAAAGGAACCAGAAACCTTCGTGTTGCCAATTACACCATAGCCCAAGGTGGTCTAAACCAACCTGAGTACCCCCGACCGGATTCGAACCGGCGCTACCGCCTTGAGAGGGCGGCGTGCTAGGCCGCTACACAACGGGGGCCCTAGCGATCCTGCATCAAGATGTCCGGGAGCTACCCAGGACCCCTCGCGGGAAGGATCTGTACCCCCGACCGGATTCGAACCGGCGCTACCGCCTTGAGAGGGCGGCGTGCTAGGCCGCTACACAACGGGGGCTAAGCACTGCGAAACTGCTGCACTGCGCTGGGGTACCAGGACTCGAACCTAGAATAAGGGAACCAGAAACCCTCGTGTTGCCAATTACACCATACCCCACCAGAAGTCAACCCCTTGCGGGATTTTCCTTCGGGCTGCGCCCCCGGCTTCCGGCCTTTCGGCCCGCCCCGGCGGCGCAGAAAGAACATTACCGGATGGCTGACCGTGCTCCAAAACGGGTATCCCCGGCCAGCAGCTCCGGCAGCTGCGCAAGCCCCTCGATCCGGTGTACGCCGGCGGGTGCGGGCCCCCGGTCGCCGCTGCGGTCGAGCCACACCCCGGTCAGTCCCGCGTCGCGGGCGCCCCGGGCGTCGATCTCCGGCTGGTCGCCCACGTAGGCCACCTCCCCGGGAGCCAGCCCCAGCGCCTCGCAGGCCGCGCGGAAGGCCGCCTCCTCGGGCTTGCTGACCCCCAGCTCGGCGGCGCAGACCAGCACCTCGAAGCGCTCGCGCAGGCCGAGGGCGCGCAGCTTCGGGTCCTGGTTGGCGCTGGAGGAGTTGGAGAGCACACCGTGCCGGTGGCTGCCCGCCAGGGCGT
Organism: Streptomyces sp. NPDC043854; assembly: GCF_056436005.1. Classification (NCBI taxonomy): domain Bacteria; kingdom Bacillati; phylum Actinomycetota; class Actinomycetes; order Kitasatosporales; family Streptomycetaceae; genus Streptomyces; species Streptomyces sp. NPDC043854. The sequence continues at coordinate 40,408 of NZ_JBWKDK010000032.1, read as the reverse complement.
CCAGGGCGGGCACGACGTCGGGGAACACGGTCCAGGCGGCCTTGTAGTGCTCCACGTACCGGTCGAACCAGGCGTCGGCCTCCTCGTCGCCCATCGCGGGCTCGCCGAGGAAATCCCGCACCCGGTCCCGGCGCTGGCCCTGGAAGGTCGCCTCGCCGGCCGCGAAGCGCTCCCAGTGCCGGGTGGTGGTCTCCCGCCACCGGGCGAGCGCCTGCTCCGGGGACCCGTAGCGCCCGGCCAGGCCCTCCTCGGCGAGCCGGCGGGCGAGCCCGGCGGTGTCCGCCCCCGTGTAGTCGAACAGGGTGTCGTCGATGTCCCACAGCACGGCGCGGATCGGCATACCGCCGAGGCTACGCCGCCGCCCCGTCGCGCGGCGGCACGACGGAGAAAGTCCGTCACGGCAGAACGCCGCAGGGGGCGGCCTCCGGACGGACCGGCGGCCGCCCCCTGCGGGACGGTGGTGCGGGCTGCCTACGCGGCCGCGCCCAGCTTGGCCAGGGCGGCGTCGATGCGGGCCAGCGAGCGCTCCCTGCCCAGGATCTGGAGGGACTCGAAGAGCGGCAGGCCGACCGTGCGGCCGGTGACGGCCACGCGGACCGGGGCCTGGGCCTTGCCGAGCTTGAGGCCGTGGGCCTCGCCGGCGGTCAGGACGGCCTGCTTGAGGGACTCGGGGTCGCTCCAGTCGGCCGCGTCCAGGTGGCCGCGCGCGGTGGTGAGCAGGGCCGCGGGCTCGCCCTTCATGGCCTTGTCCCAGGACGCCTGGTCCTCGACCGGCTCCTTGCGGAAGAGGAAGTCGACGTTGTCGGTGATGTCCGACAGGACGGTCACGCGGGTCTGGGCGTACGGGGCGATGGCCGCCCAGGCCTCGGCGTCGAAGTCCTCCGGCTCCCAGTTGGCGAACGGGGCCCGGAGCCACGGCGTGCAGGCGTCCGCGAAGGCCTTCTCGTCCAGCCGGCGGATGTGGTCGGCGTTGATCGCCTCGGCCTTCTTCAGGTCGAAGCGGGCCGGGTTGGCGTTGACCTCGGTGATGTCGAACTTCGCCACCATCTCCTCGATCGAGAAGACGTCCTGGTCCTTGGAGAAGGACCAGCCGAGGAGCGAGAGGTAGTTCAGCAGGCCCTCGGGGAGGAAGCCGCGCTCGCGGTACAGGTTGAGCGAGGACTCCGGGTCGCGCTTGGAGAGCTTCTTGTTGCCCTCGCCCATGACGTACGGCAGGTGGCCGAACTGCGGGACGCCCGTGGCGATGCCGAGCTCCATCAGCGCCTTGTAGAGCGCGATCTGGCGGGGGGTGGAGGACAGCAGGTCCTCGCCGCGCAGCACGTGCGTGATCTGCATCAGCGCGTCGTCGACCGGGTTGACGAGCGTGTAGAGCGGGGCGCCGTTGGCACGCAGGATGCCGAAGTCCGACACGTTCTCCGGGGTGAAGGTCAGCTCGCCGCGGACCAGGTCGGTGAAGGTGATCGGCTCCTCGGGCATCCGGAAGCGCACGATCGGGGTGCGGTGCTCGCCCTGGTACGCCTCCAGCTGCACGGCGGTCAGCTCGCGGCAGTGGCCGTCGTAGCCGGAGGGCTTGCCGGCGGCGCGGGCGGCCGCGCGCCGGGCGTCGAGCTCCTCGGTGGTGCAGTAGCAGTCGTACGCGTAGCCGCCATCGCGCAGGCGCTGGGCGACGTCCGCGTAGATGTCCATGCGCTGGGACTGGCGGTACGGGGCGTGCGGGCCGCCCACCTCCGGGCCCTCGTCCCAGGTGAAGCCCAGCCACTTCAGCGAGTCGAGGAGCTGGTCGTACGACTCCTCGGAGTCGCGGGCCGCGTCGGTGTCCTCGATGCGGAAGACGAACGTGCCACCGTGGTGGCGGGCGAACGCCCAGTTGAAGAGGGCGGTGCGGACCAGGCCCACGTGGGGGTTGCCGGTCGGCGAGGGACAGAACCGTACGCGTACGGGAGATGCGCTAGCCACGCTTGATCACCTTGTTGGTGAGAGTGCCGATGCCTTCGATGGTGACGGCGACCTCGTCGCCGACGTTGAGGGGGCCGACTCCGGCCGGGGTCCCCGTGAGGATGACGTCGCCGGGCAGCAGCGTCATGGCCTCGGTGATGTGCACGACCAGGTCCTCGACGGAGCGGATCATGTCGCGGGTGCTGCCGAGCTGGCGCTGCTCGCCGTTGACGGTGCACTGGACGGCCAGGCCCTCGGCGATCGCCGCCGGGTCCAGGCCGGTCTCGATCCAGGGGCCGAGCGGGCAGGCGCTGTCGAAGCCCTTGGCGCGGGCCCACTGCTTCTCGCGCTGCTGTACGTCGCGGGCGGTCACGTCGTTGGCGCAGGTGTAGCCGAGGATGACGTCCTTGACGCGCTCCCGCGGGACCTCGCGGCACATCCGGCCGATCACCACGGCGAGCTCCGCCTCGTGGTGGAGGTCCTGGGTGAAGGACGGGTACGTGATCGGGTCGCCCGGGCCGACCACCGAGGTGGAGGGCTTGAAGAAGGTGATGGGGGCCTCGGGGCGCCCCTGGTCGTCGAAGACGGAGTTGCCGAGCTCCGCCGCGTGCTCCGCGTAGTTGCGGCCGACGGCCACGACCTTGTTCGGGAGCACGGGCGGCAGGAGCCGGACCTTGCTCAGCGGGACCTTCGTGCCGGAGAGCTCGAAGTCCGCGAACGGGATGCCCTTGATGATGTCGAGGACGAGCTCGCCCTCGGCGCCGGGGGCGGTGCCGCCCTCGACCGCGCCGAACGCGACATTGCCGTCGATCGAGAACCTGGCGATGCGCACGCCTTGCGCCTGCCCCTCTTGTGTTTCCGCTGGCTGGAGTCTGCGGACTCCAGGCTAACGCGGAGGGCGGCGGGGCCCCGCGTTCATTCGCCGGCGCCCCGCGGCGGCGCGCCCGGCTCGGCTGCCGCCGCCGCCCGTTCCTCCGCTGTGCTGCGGCGCCCTACTCGGCGGCGGGAGCGGCGGCCGGGGCGTGCATCAGCACGGTGCGGCGCGGGTTCGCGGTCTGGGTGGGCAGCTCGACGGCGTGCTCCGGAGCCTGGACCTGCTGCAGTTCCTCGGCGTCCTTCAGGTGCGCGAGGGTGGTGCGGCGCGGGTTGGCTATGTTGCGGAACATCATCGTCGTCTTCATCGGAGTCTCGGGCCCTCGGCTCGGTTGTCGGGTGGGGTTGTCGGTTCCGTCAACCCTGTAAAGGGCAAGGCTAAACATCCGATTCCCGGGCTGAACCGGGAAGTATGGGGCTCGGTCATGTGAGTTTGCTCACCAGGGACCCGGCAATTCGGACATAACAGGCGGTCAATTCAGAGCGGCGAAACGGACATTGCGCCACTGAATCAGCCATTCCGCTCCTGATCATCTCGACTGGGACACCTTGGCGGCCCTAGCGTTTGAATCGTGTAAGTCCGATTCGCCCCGAAAGACGCCACACACGGTGTAGCCGCTCCCTCACGTTCCGTTGACGGCCGACAGGGCCGACATGCGCACCTTGTTGGAGATCCGCCACTGTGCTGGAATGCGCGAGACCGCCGCGCGAGAGAGCCGGCGCGCAGGTGGCGCGAGACCGCGCCGAGCGGCGGTGAACGAGAGGGAGACGCGCCGGTCACCGACGACCACCATGGGGCCGCGACAGCGCCCCACGACTCGACACCGTCCCACCGGTCGCCCGGCGGGACGCCTGGTCCAGAGGTTGCGACGCTAGTGCAGGGACGATTCAAGAGGGACGGCAAGGGGTCTCCCCAGGCCCTTCAGGGCAGAGGGGACGCTGCTGCGGAGCAGGACCCGCGCGGCGGGACCGACCGCGGCTCATCGCCCCAGCACGCCCAGGGCCGCGGGCCGGCCCTCGAAGGCACGGGCCCCGGCCCCTCCGGAGCGAAGAGCAAGGCCTCCCGCATCAAGCCCAGGGGCAAGACCAAGGGCAAGGCCGCGGTCGAGGAGCCGGTCGACAAGGACACCGCGATACCGAAGGCCCCTGCCGGGCCCGGATCGCGTCTGCACATGCAGAACTGGCGAATCAGCACGCGCCTGGTGTCGCTGCTGACCCTGCCGGTCGTCGCCGCCACCTCGCTCGGCGGCTTCCGTATCAACGACTCGCTCAACGACATCGCGCAGCTCGAGCACATGCAGCTGCTGACGACGATGACGCGTCAGGCAACCAGCCTGGCCGCCGCGCTCCAGGAGGAGCGCGACAAGTCGGCCGGTCCGCTGTCGATCGACAAGTCGGGCAAGCCCGACAGCCTCGTCCAGACCGTCCGGGCGAACACCGACGCCGCCGCCAAGTCCTTCGCCGCCGCGACCGACAAGGTCGACGCCACCGAGGACAAGGACGAGACGCTCAAGTCGATCCGCAACAACATCCTGCAGATCGGCCGTCAGCTCACCGAGATCGAGGCGATCCGCAAGAAGGCGTACCAGAACGGCGCCCAGCAGACCGTCACCGAGTACAACTCGCTGATCGTCTCCCTGCTCTCGCTCTCCCAGGACATGGCCCAGGCCACCTCCAGCCCGGAGATGATCAAGCGTACGCGCGCCCTGGCGGCGTTCTCCTCCGCCAAGGAATACGCCTCGATCCAGCGCGCGATCATCGCCGCCTCGCTGCCCGACAGCAACGAGAAGGCGGGCACGCTCACCGAGAACGACCGCCTCTACGCCCTCTCCGCGCTCCGCGGCGAGAGCCAGGCGAAGAAGACCTTCGAACTCGTCTACCAGGGCAAGACCGAGGACCTCCTCGCCTCGCTCGGCGACGGCAACCCGGAGATCGGCAAGGCGGACCACTACACCCGCCGCGTCCTGTCCACCAAGGACCAGTTCGCCAAGGAGACGCAGTACAAGTCCTGGATGGACTGGTACGACGCGGACGACACCAAGCTCCAGGCCATGAAGGTCATCGAGCTGACGCTGCTCGAGGACATGGAGCAGAAGGCCCGTGAGCTGAAGAACGAGTCGCAGCGCGACGCGATCATCAACGGTGCCCTGATCCTCCTCGTGCTCGGCGTCTCCCTCGTCGGCGCCTTCGTCATGGCCCGGTCCATGATCCGCTCGCTGCGCCGCCTCCAGGACACCGCGACCCGGGTCGCCCAGGAACGCCTGCCCGAGATCGTCAAGCAGCTGTCGGAGTCCGACCCGCAGGACGTCGACACGTCCGTGGAGTCCGTCGGCCTGCACACCCGCGACGAGATCGGCCAGGTGGCCGCGGCCTTCGACGACGTGCACCGCGAGGCCGTCCGCCTCGCCGCCGAGCAGGCCCTTCTGCGGGGCAACGTCAACGCGATGTTCACCAACCTCTCGCGCCGCAGCCAGGGCCTCATCCAGCGTCAGCTCTCGCTCATCTCCGAACTGGAGTCGCGCGAGGCCGACCCGGACCAGCTGTCCTCGCTCTTCAAGCTCGACCACCTCGCGACCCGTATGCGCCGTAACGGCGAAAACCTCCTCGTCCTCGCGGGCGAGGAGCCGGGCCGCCGGTGGACCCGCCCCGTCCCGCTCGTCGACGTGCTCCGCGCCGCCGCGTCCGAGGTGGAGCAGTACGAGCGCATCGAACTGGCCGCGGTCCCGGCGACCGAGGTCGCCGGCCGCGTCGTCAACGACCTCGTGCACCTGCTCGCCGAGCTGCTGGAGAACGCGACGTCGTTCTCCTCCCCGCAGACCAAGGTCAAGGTCACCGGTCACGCGCTGCCCGACGGCCGGGTGCTCGTCGAGATCCACGACACCGGCATCGGCCTCTCCCCCGAGGACCTCGCCGCGATCAACGAGCGGCTCGCCGCGCCGCCGACCGTGGACGTCTCCGTCTCCCGCCGCATGGGCCTGTTCGTGGTCGGCCGCCTGTCCCTGCGACACGGCATCCGCATCCAGCTGCGCCCGTCCGACTCCGGCGGTACGACGGCCCTCGTCATGCTCCCGGTGGACGTCGCCCAGGGCGGCAAGAAGCCGGGCGGCCCCGGCGGCCAGGGTGCCGCGGGTCCGCAGAGCGGTCCCGGCGGCTCCGCCGGCCAGGGCTCCGGCCCGGGCGGCGGTGCCCGCCAGCCCGTGGGCTCCGGCCCCCAGCGCAGCGGTGTGGCCGCGGCCATGGGCCAGCGTGCCGCGCTGGCCCAGCAGGGCGGCGCCGGCGGCCCTCAGGGCCTGCCGGGCCGTCCGCAGCAGGGTGCTCCGGGCGGGCGTCCGCAGGGCGGTCCCGGCATGCCGGGCATGCCCGGCGGGCAGGGTGCGCCGGGTGCTCCGGCCGGCCAGGGCCAGGGCCCGTTCGGCGGCGGTGGCCCGCAGCCGGGCCGCGGTCCCGCCGGCGGTCCCCAGGGCCGTCCGGCCGCCGCCCCCTCCGCTTCCGGCCCGGCCGGCTTCCCGCAGGGCAACGGCTTCGAGCGGCCGCAGCCGCCGCAGCCGGCCGCCCCCGCTGGGCAGGCCCCCGCCGGCCAGGGACCCGAGGCCCCGGCCCAGCGCGGCCCGCGGCCGCAGCTGCCGCCGCGCGACGGCGCCGTGCGCCCGGAGCTCCCGGGTTCCGGTGCCGGTGCTCCGCCCGCCGGGGTCCCGCAGGCCGCCAGCTGGGGCACCGCCCCGGCCCGCCACGGTGGCCAGGAGGTCCCGCGCGGCCACGACGAGCTCTCGGGTCCCGGCTCCACCTCCGAGTTCCCGCGCCCGGACTTCGGTGCCCCGCGCCCGCAGGCCGGCGGCAACAGCACGACCGGGCAGTTCGAGCGTCCCGACGTGCGCGGCCCGGTGGACCCGTCCGCCTGGGGGTCCCCCCGGACGGAGTCCGGGGGACAGTTCGCCCGCCCCGAGTTCCAGGCCCCGCGGCCCGGCGGCCCCGGCGTCGGCAGCTTCCCGCCGCCGCCGCAGGCGCCCCAGCTGCCGCAGCCCCAGCAGCCGGAGGCCCTGCCGCCGGCCGGGCGCCAGGGCGGCGAGCGCAGCCCGATCTTCGACACCCTGGAGTCGAACTGGTACCCGCAGGACGGCGCGCAGCCGTCCGGGCAGGCACCGTCCGGGCTCCACCAGCCGCAGGCCGCCCCGCCGGCCCCGGCGCCCGCTCCGCGTCAGCGTCCGGAGCAGTCGCCGCCCCGACGCGGCCAGGAGCCTTCGGCCGAGTCCGCCCAGACGACGACCGGCAGCATGCCGACCGTCAGCTGGCGGTCCTCGCCGAACGACGAACTGATGCGCCAGGCCGAGCGCGTGCGCCAACCGGCCGCTGGCGGCATCACCACTTCGGGGCTGCCCCGCCGAGTTCCGCGGGCGAACCTCGTGGCCGGCACCGCGCAGCAGCAGACCGACACTCAGGCCGGTCCCCAGGTCTCGCGTGCACCGGACGACGTCCGGGGCCGTCTGACCAACCTCCGACGCGGTATCCAGCAGGGCCGCCAGGCCGGAAACAACGGCCCGGCGACCGGCAGTTACCCCATCGACCCCACTTACCAGCAGGAGCGTTAGTTGAGTTCGATGAGCCAGGCGGCACAGAACCTGAACTGGTTGATCACCAACTTCGTGGACAACACCCCCGGGGTGTCCCACACGGTGGTGGTCTCCGCCGACGGCCTCCTTCTGGCGATGTCCGATGGTTTCCCGCGTGACCGCGCCGATCAGCTGGCGGCCGTGGCCTCCGGACTGACCTCGCTGACCGCCGGAGCCTCCCGCATCTTCGAGGGCGGCGCCGTCAACCAGACCGTGGTCGAGATGGACCGGGGATTCCTCTTCCTCATGTCCGTCTCCGACGGGTCCTCGCTCGCGGTGCTCGCGCACCCCGAGTGCGACATCGGTCTCGTCGGCTACGAGATGGCCCTCCTCGTGGATCGCGCGGGCACGGTCCTCACCCCGGACCTGCGCGCCGAACTGCAGGGAAGCCTGCTCATCTGACTCACCATCCCCCGGCCGGACGGTACTTCCGGCCGGGGGACCGGGGCCCCCGCCCCGGTGCCCAGTACCACCATCAGGCCGTCATACAGTCCCCCCCACCGGCCGCCCCGTCAGACGGCACGCTGACCACTGCTGTCCAGCCCGGAGGATCAATGACCCCGCCCCCCGCCTATTCCGACGCGTACGACGATTCGTCGTACGCGGAAGGCGACCAGCCGCTCGTGCGCCCGTACGCCATGACCGGCGGACGGACCCGGCCGCGCTACCAGCTCGCCATCGAGGCACTGGTCAGCACCACGGCCGATCCGATGCACCTGTCCGGCCTGCTGCCCGAGCACCAGCGCATCTGCACGCTGTGCCGCGAGGTCAAGTCGGTCGCGGAAGTCTCCGCACTGCTGTCCATGCCGCTCGGTGTGGCCCGGATCCTCGTCGCCGACCTGGCAGAGGCCGGCATGGTGGCAATCCACCAGCCGGGCAACGGAGAGGCCGGCGGTACGCCGGACGTGACACTGCTCGAAAGGGTGCTCAGTGGACTTCGCAAGCTCTAACGGCAGTTCCCTCGCCGGGGCGCCGCGCTCCACCACCTCCGCGAAGATCGTGGTGGCGGGCGGCTTCGGCGTGGGCAAGACCACGTTCGTCGGCGCGGTCTCCGAGATCAACCCGCTGCGCACCGAAGCCGTCATGACCAGCGCCTCCGCCGGCATCGACGACCTCACCCACACCGGGGACAAGACGACGACCACCGTCGCCATGGACTTCGGCCGCATCACCCTGGACCAAGACCTCATCCTGTACCTGTTCGGCACCCCCGGACAGGACCGGTTCTGGTTCATGTGGGACGACCTCGTCCGCGGCGCCATCGGCGCCGTCGTCCTCGTCGACACCCGCCGACTCGCCGACTGCTTCCCCGCCGTCGACTATTTCGAGAACAGCGGCCTGCCCTTCGTCATCGCCCTCAACGGCTTCGACGGGCACCAGCCCTACACCCCCGAAGAAGTCCGGGAAGCCCTCCAGATCGGCCCCGACGCCCCCATCATCACCACCGACGCCCGCCACCGGGCCGACGCCAAGAGCGCGCTCATCACCCTCGTCGAGCACGCCCTCATGGCACGGCTGAAGTAACCGGGCCTGCCGTGCGACCGGGAGGGCGGGCTGTGTCGTGCGACACGGCCCGCTCTTCCCGTTCATAACGTTTCGACAGAGAATTGACCCCCGCACCTGCACACGGCGCGTTCGCGCGGTACCGCTGCGCGTACATGCGGCCCCGTTTTTGCCGCCACTCGCTCTTTATGTCTGTTTTACGTGTGTCGCAGGTCTCCGGGACCGGCCGATTCCGACTGTTTGGAACACGGCCCTTGACCATGCTGGAATTCAACTAACCAGCTAGTAGCACCGCCGAGAGGTTGTTGGTCGAGTGAGGCGAAGCAACTCGAGCCCCGCGGATGAACCCGCGCGCGGCAACTTCACCCCGCCGCAGCGCGCGGCCGCGTCGCCCCTCGACGCGCCCGTGGAACCGGCGCCGAAGAGCGGCAGCTCCAGCAGGTTCTCGCCCCGCAACTGGCGTGTGGCGACCCGTCTGAACGCCATCCTGCTCCTCCCGGTCCTCGTCGGCCTGGTCATGGGCGGCTTCCAGGTGAAGGGGTCGCTCGACACCTGGAACGAGGCCAAGGACGCCGAGAAGACCGCCCGCATCGTCCAGGCGGCGGCGGAATACGGCCAGGCGCTGCTCAACGAGCGCGACCTCACGGCCGAGCCGCTGCTGAAGGGCGACACGGGCAACGCCGCCGTCGCGAAGGCCTACGAGGCCACCGACGCGGCGAAGGCGAAGTTCGCGCAGGCCGTCAAGGACCTGCCGAAGAACCAGGGTCTGGAGCGGCGCCTGGAGCTCTTCCGCCAGGAGGAGCCCAAGCTGGCCGCGGTCCGCCAGACGGCCTTCAAGGCTCCCGAGACGGCGAAGAAGAACCTGCCCTCCCAGTTGGGCCCCGTCCCGACCGAGGACGGGTACCTCCTCGTCCAGCACTACCTCATGCAGTTCTCCAACGAACTGGGCCTGGGCACCGGCAACGTGACCAGCTACGGCCGCATGGTCTACGCGATCGAGCTGGCCAAGGCCGCCGAGTCGCTCCAGCGCGCCATCGGCACGCACCTGCTGGTCCGGCCGAACGAGAACGAAGAGGTCCGCAAGGCCCAGCTGGTCGCCTTCTCCTCGTACGCCTACCTCGAGGAGATCGCGGTCGGCGAGTACATCGCCGCGGGCACCGACGAAGACGTCAACCGCTTCAAAGACGTCATGCAGAAGAAGTCCCAGGACGGGGCCGCCAAGCTCGCCGCCGCGAAGGCACAGGCCGAGCAGACCGGCGCCCCGTTCAAGGCGCCGCCCACGGTCAACGGCTCGGCGCTCACGGGCATGACCGAGGCGATAGCCAGCGGCGAGAAGCCCGCCACCCTGGCGAAGAACGGCACCACGCCGGCCGCCTGGCAGGCCGGTGCCACCGCCAAGTTCGAGGGCTACGCCGAGATCGAGAAGGACCTCCTCGACAAGGCCGTCAAGGACGCCGTCGCGGTCTCCGACGACGCCCGCAACGTCGCCATCTGGACCGGCGCCGCCGTGGTCGTGGCCCTGCTCGCCGCGTTCATCCTGGCCGGCATGGTGGCCCGCCAGATGAGCCGCTCGATGCGCCGCCTGCGCGGTGCCGCCTTCGACGTCGCCGAGCAGCGCCTGCCGATGCTCGTCGACCAGCTCTCGCGCACCGACCCGGGCAAGGTCGACACCCGTGTCGCGCCGATCCCGATCGACTCCCAGGACGAGATCGGCGAGGTCGCCCGCGCCTTCGACCAGGTCCACCGGGAGGCCGTCCGGCTCGCCGCCGAGCAGGCGCTCCTGCGGGGGAACGTCAACGCGATCTTCACGAACCTCTCCATGCGCAACCAGTCGCTGATCGAGGGCCAGCTGACCCTGATCACCGAACTGGAGAACAACGAGGCCGACCCGGACCAGCTGGAGAACCTCTTCCGCCTGGACCACCTCGCCACCCGTATGCGCCGCAACGGCGAGAACCTCCTCATCCTCGCGGGCGAGGAGCCGGGCCGCCGCTGGGACCAGCCGGTGCCCCTCGTCGACGTGCTGCGCGCCGCCTCCTCCGAGGTGGAGCAGTACGAGCGCATCGAGCTCTCGAACATCTCCGAGGCCGAGATCCACGGCCAGGCCGTGACCGACCTCGTGCACCTGCTCGCCGAGCTGCTGGAGAACGCCACCACGTTCTCCTCCCCGCAGACCAAGGTCCGCGTCAGCGCCACGCGTCTGCCGGACGGCCGCGTCATGGTCGAGATCCACGACAAGGGCATCGGCCTGACCGCCGAGGACTTCGCGGACATCAACCACAAGCTGGCCAACCCGCCGACCGTGGACGCCGCGATCTCGCAGCGCATGGGCCTCTTCGTGGTCGGCCGCCTGGCGGACCGGCACAGCATCCGTGTCCAGCTGCGCCCCTCGGGCGAGGCGGCCGGTACGACGTCGCTCATCATGCTCCCCGACGCGATCACCCACGGTGGCGGTGGCGAGGGCATCCCGGACGACGAGTTCACCGTCTCCTCGATGATCCCGCAGCAGCAGGTTCAGCAGGCCGCGCCGCTGCGCACGGCGGCCGAACTCGGCTTCGACGACTCCCGCTACGACGGCCAGGGCGCCGAGGGCGGCCTGGACGCGGTCGGCCGCTCCCTCGGCCAGCAGGAGCGCCGTGCGGCGCTGGAGGCGCAGCTGAGCCAGCCTCAGGCGCCTGCCGGCGAGTACGCCGCGCAGCAGGAGTATGCGGAACCGCAGCCGGAGCACGGCTACCAGCAGTACCCGGAGTACGAGCAGCAGCCCCCGCAGGGCTACGACGCCTCGTACGACGAGCAGCAGGCCCACGCGGACCAGCAGGGCTACGAGGCCTACCCGCAGCAGGACTTCACCTATGCGGAAGCGGCCTACCAGCAGCCCCAGCAGGACGTGCAGGGCTACGACAACGGCTACGCTGCCCAGTCGGGGCATGCCGAGTGGCCCGGGCAGAACACGTACTCCGATGGCTACCAGCAGGAGTACGGGACTGAATCGGAATCCCAGGCCGCTCCCGAACCCGCCGCGGACCGCGTAGGCTTCGATCGTCCGGGCGCCGCTGCCGACACCGGTCACGCAATGACCGGAGCGGGCCTGCCGCGCCGCGGCAGCCAGCAGCAGTGGCAGCCGGCGCAGCAGGAAGCGGAGTCCACCGGATCCCTCTTCGAGCAGCGGTCGCCGCGCCAGCAGCAGCCCGCGGCACCGGAGCGGGGCGAGGAGGCCGGGGGCTGGCGCTCGAAGAACGACGAGCGCTGGCAGCAGGCCGGAAAGCTCCGTGAGCCGAAGGCGGGCGGGGTCACCGCGTCCGGTCTGCCTCGGCGGGTGCCCAAGGCCAACCTGGTCGAAGGTTCTGCGGAGACGACTCCGCAGGGCGGCCCCCAGGTCTCCCGGGCTCCGGAGGACGTGCGCGGCAGGTTGAGCAACCTGCGGCGCGGCGTCCAGCAGGGCCGGAGCGCGGGTACTGAGCAGTCAAGTAACAGCTATGACCAGGAGCGTTAGTGTGAGCCCGATGAGCCAGGCGGCACAGAACCTTAACTGGTTGATCACCAACTTCGTGGACAACACCCCCGGGGTGTCCCACACGGTGGTGGTCTCCGCCGACGGCCTCCTTCTGGCGATGTCCGATGGTTTCCCGCGTGACCGCGCCGATCAGCTGGCGGCCGTGGCCTCCGGACTGACCTCGCTGACCGCCGGAGCCTCCCGCATCTTCGAGGGCGGCGCCGTCAACCAGACCGTGGTCGAGATGGACCGGGGATTCCTCTTCCTCATGTCCATCTCCGACGGGTCCTCGCTCGCGGTGCTCGCGCACCCCGAGTGCGACATCGGTCTCGTCGGCTACGAGATGGCCCTCCTCGTGGATCGCGCGGGCACGGTCCTCACCCCGGACCTGCGCGCCGAACTGCAGGGAAGCCTTCTCAACTAGCAAACGGGCAGTGCGTTTCGCGCCATCGCACCGTAGGGTGCGGTGGCGCGGTTCCACAGGGAGTACTGCGTTCTTGGAGTCGGAGGAGGAGACGTGACAACACCCGGAGGACATCCTTATGGCGGCGCTCAGCAGCCGCAGGGTGGGCACGACCAGAACCGCTTCAACTTCCCCTCCGCGCCAAGCCGGCCCATGCCTGAGCAGGTTCCCTACCAGCAACAGCCGTACGGCCAGCCCCATCAGCAGGTGCCCCAGCGGCCCGCGCAGCAGTCCCCCCGGGGCAGACAGCCGCAGGCCCCCAAGGCCCACAACCCGCTGGTGCGCCCGTACGCGATGACCGGCGGCCGTACGCGGCCGCGCTACCAGCTCGCCATCGAGGCGCTGGTCAGTACCACGGCAGACCCCGCGCGGCTGCAAGGGCAGTTGCCCGAGCACCAGCGCATCTGCCGCCTGTGCCTGGAGATCAAATCCGTCGCGGAAATCTCGGCACTTCTCTCCATTCCTCTTGGTGTCGCCCGTATCCTCGTCGCCGACCTGGCGGAGGCGGGCCTTGTCGCCATTCACCAGTCCGGCGGCGACGAATCCGCCGGTGGCCAGCCAGATGTGACACTGCTCGAAAGGGTGCTCAGTGGACTTCGCAAGCTCTAACGGCGGAGCGGCTCGCTCCACCACCTCCGCGAAGATCGTGGTGGCGGGCGGCTTCGGCGTGGGCAAGACCACGTTCGTCGGCGCGGTCTCCGAGATCAACCCGCTGCGCACCGAAGCCGTCATGACCAGCGCCTCCGCCGGCATCGACGACCTCACCCACACCGGGGACAAGACGACGACCACCGTCGCCATGGACTTCGGCCGCATCACCCTGGACCAGGACCTCATCCTGTACCTGTTCGGCACCCCCGGACAGGACCGGTTCTGGTTCATGTGGGACGACCTCGTCCGCGGCGCCATCGGCGCCGTCGTCCTCGTCGACACCCGCCGACTCGCCGACTGCTTCCCCGCCGTCGACTACTTCGAGAACAGCGGCCTGCCCTTCGTCATCGCCCTCAACGGCTTCGACGGGCACCAGCCCTACACCCCCGAAGAAGTCCGGGAAGCCCTCCAGATCGGCCCCGACGCCCCCATCATCACCACCGACGCCCGCCACCGGGCCGACGCCAAGAGCGCGCTCATCACCCTCGTCGAGCACGCCCTCATGGCACGGCTGCGGTAGCACTGCGCAGCGCGTACGCGAAGGCCCCGTGTCCCCGTGGACACGGGGCCTTCCCCGTTGTCGGACACGGGGGCCTTCCCCGTCCCCCGTACGCGGCCTCCTGAGGTCCCCGTAGCCCTGTCGGCGTCGCGCGGTCCCGGGCATGCGTCAGGCCCCGCACCCTGGGGGTCCCACCGGACGGAGTCCGGGGGAGGGTGCGGGGCCTGACGGAGGAGCTGTGGGTCAGCCCTGCCAGCTGTGCGGGGCGCGGAAGCCCCGGGCGCGCTCGAGGCGGCGCCAGCCGGCCTGGGTGCCGATGCGGTGCGCCGGGCGGGCCTCCGGCTTGGCGGCGGCGCGGGCGAGCAGGATCGCGGTGATCGCGGCCAGCTCCTCCGGCGCGGCGTTGCCCTTCTCGACGCGCAGCAGGGTGTCGGCAGTCTTGCTCATGGGTGGCAGGTCTCCTTCGCTCGTTACTGCGGCGGGTTGCCGTGCTTGCGGGACGGCAGGTCGGCGTGCTTGCTGCGGAGCATCGCGAGGGCGCTGACGAGGGTCTCGCGGGTCTCGGCGGGGTCGATGACGTCGTCGACGAGGCCGCGTTCGGCCGCGTAGTACGGGTGCATCAGCTCGGCCTTGTACTCCTTGACCATGCGCGCGCGCATGGCCTCGGGGTCCTCGGCCTCCGCGATCTGCTTGCGGAAGATGACGTTGGCGGCGCCCTCGGCGCCCATGACCGCGATCTCGTTGGTCGGCCAGGCGTAGGTGAGGTCGGCGCCGATGGACTGGGAGTCCATGACGATGTACGCGCCGCCGTAGGCCTTGCGCAGGATCAGCGAGATCCGCGGGACGGTGGCGTTGCAGTACGCGTACAGCAGCTTGGCGCCGTGGCGGATGATGCCGCCGTGCTCCTGGTCGACGCCCGGGAGGAAGCCGGGCACGTCGAGCAGGGTGATGATCGGGATGTTGAAGGCGTCGCACATCTGGACGAAGCGCGCGGCCTTCTCGGAGGCCTCGATGTCGAGGACGCCGGCCAGCGTCTGCGGCTGGTTGGCGACGATGCCGACGACCTGTCCGTCCAGGCGGGCCAGGGCGCAGATGATGTTGCGGGCCCAGCGCTCGTGGATCTCCAGGACGTCGCCGTCGTCGACGAGCTCCTCGATGACCTTGTGCATGTCGTACGGGCGGTTGCCGTCCGCGGGGACCAGGTCCAGCAGGACGTCCGAGCGGCGGTCGGCCGGGTCGGAGGTGGCGTGGACCGGGGGGTTCTCGCGGTTGTTGGAGGGGAGCATCGAGATGAGGTAGCGGACCTCGGAGATGCAGGTCTCCTCGTCGTCGTACGCGAAGTGCGCCACGCCGGAGGTCTCGGCGTGCACGTCGGCGCCGCCCAGGCCGTTCTGGCTGATCTCCTCGCCGGTGACGGCGCGCACGACGTCGGGGCCGGTGATGAACATCTGCGAGGTGTCGCGGACCATGAACACGAAGTCCGTCAGGGCCGGCGAGTACGCCGCACCGCCCGCGCAGGGGCCCAGCATCACCGAAATCTGCGGGATGACGCCCGAGGCCCTGGTGTTGCGCTGGAAGATGCCGCCGTAGCCGGCGAGGGCGGAGACGCCCTCCTGGATACGGGCGCCGGCGCCGTCGTTGAGGGAGACCAGCGGGGCACCGGCCGCGATGGCCATGTCCATGATCTTGTGGATCTTCGTGGCGTGGGCCTCGCCCAGGGCGCCGCCGAAGATCCGGAAGTCGTGTGCGTAGACGAAGACCGTGCGGCCCTCGACCGTGCCCCAGCCGGTGATGACACCGTCGGTGTACGGCTTCTTGCCCTCCAGGCCGAAGCCGGTCGCCCGGTGCCGGCGCAGCTGCTCGACCTCCTTGAAGGAACCCTCGTCGAGGAGCAGCGCGATGCGCTCGCGCGCCGTCAGCTTGCCCTTCGCATGCTGGGCCTCGGTCGCCCGGTCACTGGGTCCACGCCGCGCCTGCTCGCGCAGGGAGTGCAGCTCGGCCACGCGCCCGTGGGCGTCCATCGGCTCGCTCGGAGTCTGGTCCACAACGGTCATGTACCGACCTTACGAAGCGGACCATGAAAAACCTCCGTTGGTTCTACACAGTCTCGGCCGTGTTCCGCTGTCTGGCCCGCACAGAACCGCGCAGCGGTGCGCGAAGACCACCAGGCGAGACAGCCGCCTGTTGTGGTGGTTCGACAAAACCGCCTGACACCCCGACCAGATGTTGAAATTTGAACGGAATGGGTCTACGGTCGTTCTCGTTGAAGGTTAAACAACTTCGGCACCGCCCCCCACCAAGGAGAGAGTCATGGGTCTGTTCACCCGCCGCAGCCAGCAGGACGCCGCCGCCACCGTCGCCACCCTCGACGTGGACCCGGACCTGGCCGCCCTCACCGGCGACTACGCCATCGACGCCGCCCACAGCAGCATCGGCTTCACCGTCCGCCACGCGATGGTGACCAACGTCCGCGGTACCTTCGGCGACTACTCCGGCGCCCTGCACCTGGACGGCAGCGACCCGTCCCGTTCCACCGCCACCATCGACGTGAAGATCGCCTCCGTGGACACGGGCATCGCCGACCGCGACGCCCACCTGCGCGGCGACGACTTCTTCGCGGCCGACGCCTTCCCGCTGATGACCTTCCGCTCCACCGGGGCGGCCCGGGTCGGCGCGGACACCTACCGCATCACCGGCGACCTGACGATCAAGGACGTCACCCGGCCGCTCTCCATCGACCTGGAGTTCAACGGCTCCGCCACGGACGTCTACGGCAACCAGCGCGTGGGCTTCGAGGGCTCCGCCGAGATCCTGCGCTCGGACTGGGGTCTGACCTGGAACGCCGCGCTGGAGGCCGGCGGTGTCATGGTCAGCGACAAGGTGAGGCTGACCTTCGACATCTCGGCCGTCCGGCAGGCCTGACCCGGAGGGCTGCGGTCTCCGCAGGCTCCGCACCACCGCTGCCGGATCGGGGGCGGCCCTAGAAGCCGCCCCCGCCGTCGAAGCCCCCGCCACCGCCGAAGTCCCCTCCCCCGAAGCCGGAGGAGTCGAAGTCGGCGCCGGAGAAGTCCCCGCCCTCGTACCCGCCGAAGTCGGACGCGTAGGCGTGGCCGGGCGACATCATCGAGCCCAGCATGGTGCCCATCAGCAGGCCGGGGAGCATGCCTCCGCCGAAGTACCCGCCGGCCCAGGGGCCGTACACGGGGCCCGCGTCGTAGTAGGGGCGCGGCCCGTACTCGGTGTCCACCGTCCGCACCATCGGGTCCCGGCCCTCGCGCAGCCGGACGGCGTCCGCCGCGCACACGGGCACACTGCGGGAGGCCCCGCCCGCCGGCGCCCAGTCGGCGTCCTCGGCGCTCGGCCCGTGCCGCGGGTCGAAGAAGCAGGGCGGACGCCGCTCGGGCAGCGGCCTGCCCTGGCGCCGCGCGTCCAGGCGGACCAAGGCGAAGCGGCCGTCCTCGAGGGCCTGGGTGACTCCCCTGACCTCCTCCGGATGCTGCACCGCGGCCATGATGTCCTTGGCCTTCTCGTACGAGTCGAGGCCCTGGGCGTAGTCCGCCCGCATGGCGTCGTCGGCGCCGGGCTCCGCGGGGTGGAAGTCCAGCCGGTCGAGCTCCTCGCCGAAGGCCGTGATGTCCTCGTCGACGACCGTGCGGAGCTTCTCCACGGCCTCGCGCTCCGCTTCCTCCTTCTTCCTGCGGTTGCGGCGCACCAGGGCGTACGCACCGCCGCCGCCGATCAGGGCGACCGCGCCGAGGGTGACGAGCCCGCCGACCGGGACGCCGCCGTCGGCTGCGCCGCCGCTCCAGGAGGCCGGGGCGGAGCCCCTGGCCTGGGGCAGGGCCTGGTCGACGAAGTTGTTCAGCTGGGTGCCGGCGTCCACCGGTCCGCCCGCCTTCACCGCGTCGGTGAGGTTGCGGACGGCGGCGGTCGGCATGACCGCCCGGTCGGCACCGGCATTGAACCCGTCGCCGAGCCGGATCGCGTAGAGCCCGGTGATCCCCGTCTCGGTCCGGACCGTGCGCAGCACGCTGTCGGCCGGGAATTCCGAGGTGGCCGGCAGTACCGCGACGAACACCGGCTTGCCGGCGTCCTTGATCTTCTTCGCCAGCGCGTCCGCCTCGGCTTTCGGCAGCTGCGCCGCGGCGCGCGGGTCCACGTAGACGGGGCCCTGTGTGAGGGCCTCCGCCACCGCCTCGGGCCCGGTCGCCGCCGACGCCTGCGGGGCGGCCGCGAGGACGGTGGCGGACAGGGCCAGCAGGAGCCCGGAAAGTATGGATATCAGCCTGGTCCTCATACTCCCGACGCTACCGGAACCACCCCTTTTCCGTGTGAGTCGGGCATAAGAAACAGCCGCCGGGCGGGCCCGGGCTTCACCTGTGCGCCGGTCACTCGGCGGGTTCGATGCCCGCGTGCAGCAGACCGTACGTGATCGCGTCCTCCAGGGCCTGCCAGGAGGCGGCGATCACGTTCGGGGCGACGCCGACCGTGGACCACTCGCGGGTGCCGTCCGTGGTGGAGATCAGGACGCGGGTCGTGGACTCCGTGCCGTGGGTGCCCTCCAGGATGCGGACCTTGTAGTCGGTCAGCTCGAACTTGGCCAGCTGCGGGTAGAAGCGTTCGAGCGCCACCCGCAGGGCCCGGTCCAGCGCGTTGACCGGGCCGTTGCCCTCCGCCGTGGCGACGATCCGCTCGCCCTTGGCCCACAGCTTGACGGTGGCCTCGTTGGCGTGGGTGCCGTCGGGGCGGTCCTCGACGATCGCGCGCCAGGACTCGGTGCGGAAGTACTTGCGGGCGCGGCCCTCGGCCTCGGCGCGCAGCAGCAGCTCGAAGGAGGCGTCCGCGGCCTCGTACGTGTAGCCCGAGAGCTCCCGCTCCTTGACCCGCTCGACGACCCGGGCGATCAGCGCGCGGTCCCCGCCGAGGTCGACGCCGAGCTCCCGGCCCTTGAGCTCGATCGAGGCGCGGCCGGCCATGTCGGAGACCAGCATCCGCATGGTGTTGCCGACGAGCTCGGGGTCGATGTGCTGGTACAGGTCCGGGTCGACCTTGATCGCCGAGGCGTGCAGGCCCGCCTTGTGCGCGAAGGCGGAGACGCCGACGTAGGGCTGGTGGGTGGACGGGGTCAGGTTCACGACCTCGGCGATGGCGTGCGAGATGCGGGTCATCTCGGCGAGCGCCCCCGCGGGCAGCACCCGGCGGCCGTACTTGATCTCCAGCGCGGCGACGACCGGGAAGAGGTTGGCGTTGCCGACGCGCTCGCCGTACCCGTTCGCGGTGCACTGGACGTGCGTGGCGCCCGCGTCGACGGCGGCGAGGGTGTTGGCCACCGCGCAGCCGGTGTCGTCCTGGGCGTGGATGCCGAGGCGGGCCCCGGTGTCGGCCAGCACGGTGGAGACGGTGGCGCTGATCTGCGCGGGCAGCATGCCGCCGTTGGTGTCGCAGAGGATGACCACCTCGGCGCCGGCCTCGTGGGCGGTGCGGACGACGGACTTGGCGTACTCGCTGTTGGCCCGGTAGCCGTCGAAGAAGTGCTCGCAGTCGACGAAGACGCGCCGCCCCTGGGAGACCAGGTGGGAGACGGTGTCGCGGACCATCGCCAAGTTCTCGTCCAGGGTGGTGCGCAGGGCGAGTTCGACGTGGCGGTCGTGGGACTTGGCGACCAGGGTGATCACCGGGGCGCCGGACTCCAGCAGGGCCCGCACCTGCGGGTCCTCGGCGGCCGAGCCGCCCGCCCGCCGGGTCGCGCCGAAGGCGACGAGCTGGGCGTGCTTGAACTGGATCTCGGCACGGGCGCGGGCGAAGAACTCGGTGTCGCGGGGGTTGGCGCCGGGCCAGCCGCCCTCGATGAAGCCCACTCCGAAGTCGTCCAGGTGCCGGGCGATCGTCAGCTTGTCCGCGACAGTGAGGTTGATGCCCTCACGCTGGGCGCCGTCGCGCAGCGTGGTGTCGAAGACGTGGAAGCTGTCGCCGGGTCCCTGGGCCGCGGCCGGGGCTGTCGCCTCTGTCGTCGTCATGCTGGTCTGACTCCTGTCGGATGAGTGGTTCCGGATGCCCGGGATCCACTGCCCCCATCATCGCGCGCGACGCCTTCCCGGCAGGATGCGAGCCGGTAAACGAAAAGACCCCTCGCGGGTGCGAGAGGTCTGCGCGCGGGTCTGGGGCACGGTGGCCGCCGCCGCGAAGGTCTTCCACGGTTCAGCGGTCACTGCGGACCGGCGCGCTGCTGCAGATAATCATCAGCTGGGCAAGCACGTCCGCAGTCTGGCACACGGTGCCATCGGCCGCCGGGGGCGTCTCACGATACGAGAGACTGGTCCAGGAATTCGGAGACGTGTGCCAGGATGTCCGCCCTTCCGATCCCGGGCAGGCCGACGGCGACCTGGATGCTGAACCCGTCCAGCAGGGCCCGCAGCCGCGCCCCGAAGCGGTCGGGGTCCACCGGCCGGAACTCCCCGCGCGAGATGCCCTCGGCGAGCAGCGCGACCAGGTCGCGGTGCCAGGCTCCCTCGATGGCGGCCTGCCGGTCGCGTTCGCCGGGTCCGGCGTTCTGCGAGCGGTTCCAGACCTCCAGCCACAGCGTCCAGTGCGGGTCCCGGGCCTCCTCGGGGACGTACAGGTCCACGTACGCGGCGAGGCGCTCGCGCGCCGGTCCGCGGCGGGCGAGCAGGGCCCGCCGCTCGGCGCCGAGCGCGGCCTCGCTCCACTCCAGGGTCTGGAGCAGGAGCTCGTCCTTGCTGCCGAAGTAGTAGAGGAGGTGGCCGCTGCTCATGCCGACCTCGCGGCCCAGGCCCGCCATGGTGAGGCCCTCCAGGCCGCGCGCGGCGATCGTGGCCATGGCGGCGGCGAGGACGTCCTCGCGCGGCGGTGCGTTCTTCCGTGCCGCGCGTGCTCCACCGGCCGCCATGGGCTGCTCCTCGTCGTTCCGCTGTCGGTCCGCCTCCGGTCAGACCTTCGGCTGCTGCTGGGTGATGCAGTGGATGCCGCCACCCCCGGCGAAAATCGTACGTGCGTCAACGGGGGTCACGGTCCGCTCCGGGAACAGGCCCCGGAAAATCTCGGCCGCCTCCTCGTCGCGCGGGTCGTCGAAGGCGCACAGCACCACGCCGCCGTTGCACAGGTAGTGGTTGATGTAGGAGTAGTCGACCCACTCCCCGTCCTCCTCCAGCACCGTCGGCGCCGGGATCTCCACGACCTCCAGCCGGCGGCCCCGGGCGTCGGTGGCGGCGCGCAGCATGGCGGCGATCGTCTTGCAGCGCTCGTGGTCCGGGTGGGCCGGGTCGGGCTGGGTGTGCACCATCACCACGCCGGGCCGGGCGAAGGCGGCCACGATGTCGACGTGGCCCTGGGTGCCGTACGTGCCGTAGTCGCCGGCCAGGCCGTACGGCAGCCAGATCGCCTTCGTGGTGCCGAGGTGGGCGTGGATCTCGGCCTCGACCTGCTCACGGGTCCAGCCGGGGTTGCGGTCCGGGCCGAGCTGGACGGTGTCGGTGAGGAGCACGGTGCCCTCGCCGTCCACGTGGACGGCGCCGCCCTCGTTGACGAGCGGGGTGCTGAAGGTGCGGGTGCCCACCAGGTCCGAGACGTGTCGGGCGATCTTGGAGTCGTGCTCCCAGCGGGCCCATTCCTGGGCGCCCCAGCCGTTGAAGGTCCAGTCGACGGCGGCGAGTTCGCCCCGGTCGCTGGTGACGAAGGTGGGGCCGATGTCGCGCATCCAGGCGTCGTCGAGCTCCCGCTCGACCACCGTGAGCTCGTGGCCGGCGCCGGCGCCGGCGATCGCGCGGGCGCCCGCGGCATCGCCCGGGGACACCACGAGGGTGACGGGCTCGTACGCGCGTACCGCACGGGCGACGGCGCCCCAGGCCGCGCGGGCCTCGGCGAGCTCCTGCTCGTCGGTGAAGGTCGGGTTGGGGCTCGGCCAGGCCATCCAGGTGCGCTCGTGGGGCGTCCACTCGGCGGGCATCCGGAATCCGTCGGCGGCGGGCTTGGTCATGGCAGGGTCCTTAGGGGATGTGCGGGCTGCGGGCTGTGCGGATTGCAGACTGCGCCGACTACAGGAAGTACAGGCGGTTGAGGCAGACCGAGTCGGCCGCGGGGGAGCGCAGCGGCTCGCCGTCGAGGGTGACGAGCCCGCTGTCCGCGTCCACGTCGACCGTGCCCACCCGGGAGTTGAGCAGGAGGTCCCGGGGTCCGATGCCGCGGGTGCCGCGGACGGCGACGCGGCGGCGGCGGGTCGGCAGGGTGTCGGAGCCGAGGGCGGCGGCCGCGGCGGAGACGAAGGCGACGGAGATGTCGGCGGCCGTGGCCCCGTACGAGCCGAACTGCGGTCCGAGGACCAGCGGTTCGCAGGTGTCGGTGGCGGCGTTCGGGTCGCCGGTGACCCCGTACGCGGGGAAGCCGGACTTGAGGACGAGCTGGGGCTTGGCGCCGAAGAACTGGGGGCGCCACAGCACGATGTCGGCGAGCTTGCCGACCTCGATGGAGCCGATCTCGTGGGCGAGGCCGTGGGCGATGGCCGGGTTGATGGTGAGCTTGGCCGTGTAGCGCAGGACGCGGGCGTTGTCGTCGCCCTCGCCGTCGTCGGCCGGCGGCCCGAGTTCGGCCTTCATCTTGGCGGCCATGGCGAAGGTGCGGCGGACGGTCTCGCCGGCCCGGCCCATGCCCTGGGCGTCGGAGGAGGTGATGCCGATCGCGCCCAGGTCGTGCAGGACGTCCTCGGCGCCCATGGTGCCGGCGCGGATCCGGTCGCGGGCCATGGCGGCGTCGCCGGGGAGGTCCGGCTTGAGGTCGTGGACGGAGACGATCATGCCGTAGTGCTCGGCGACCGCGTCCCGGCCGAAGGGCAGGGTGGGGTTGGTGGAGGAGCCGATGACGTTCGGCACGCCGGCCATCTTCAGCACGTTGGGGACGTGTCCGCCGCCGCAGCCCTCGATGTGGAAGGCGTGGATGGTGCGGCCGTCCAGGACGCGCAGGGTGTCCTCGACGGAGAGGCACTCGTTGAGTCCGTCCGAGTGCAGGGCGACCTGGACGTCGTGCTCCTCGGCGACGCGCAGGGCGGTGTCCAGGGCCCGGGTGTGGGCGCCCATGTCCTCGTGGACCTTGAAGCCGCAGGCGCCGCCCTCGGCGAGGGCCTCGACCAGCGGGGCGCTGTCGGAGGACGAACCGCGGGCGAGGAAGCCGATGTTGACGGGCCAGGCGTCGAAGGCGTTGAAGGCGTGCTTCAGCGCCCACGGGGAGTTGACGCCGACACCCCAGACGGGGCCGAACTCCTGGCCGATGACGGTGGTGACGCCGGCGGCCAGCGAGGCCTCCATGATGCGCGGGGAGAGCAGGTGGACGTGGGTGTCCACGGCGCCGGCGGTGGCGATCAGGCCCTCGCCGGGGACGATGCTCGTGCCGGTGCCGACGACGACGTCCACGCCGTCGAGGGTGTCGGGGTTGCCGGCCCGGCCGATCGCGTGGATGCGGCCCTCGCGGATGCCGATGGAGACCTTGCGGATGCCGAGGACGGCGTCGATGACCAGCACGTTGCTGATGACGACGTCGCAGGTCTCGCGGACGGCGGCGGCCTTGAGGTGCAGGCCGTCGCGGGCGGTCTTGCCGAAGCCGGCCAGGAACTCGTCGCCCGGGGCCTGTGCGTCGTACTCGACGCGGACGGTGAGTCCGGAGTCGCCGAGCCGGACGCGGTCCCCGGCGCGGGGGCCGAAGACGGCGGCGTACTCGTGGGGGTCGATGTGCCGGCTGCCCGGCGCGCAGTGGTCGCTGTGCTTGGTGGGCCTGCTCATGCGGTGGCTCCTTCCGGGCCGTTCGGGTCGCCGTGGGCGCCGTCGCCGGCGTGGGCGCCGAGGTAGCCGCAGGCCTGCGCCCTGGCCAGCGCCCGGGCCTTGGCTCCGGGGGCGTCCAGCGGGCCGTCGACCAGCCCGGCGAAGCCGATGGCGATGCGGTCGCCGCCGATGGGGACGAGCCCGACCTCGGCCTCGCCGTGCGGGTCGAACCGTACGGAGGAGCCCGCGGGGACGCACAGGCGCATGCCGTAGGCGGCGGCGCGGTCGAAGTCGAGGCGGGGGTTGGCCTCGAAGAAGTGGAAGTGGGAGGTGACGCTCACCGGGACGGAGGCGGTGTTGCGTACGTGCAGGCGCACCGCGGGCTCCGGCTGCGGGGTCCCGGGGCCGGGGACGACCGCTCCTGGGGCGTCGGCGCCGAGGGGGACGGCGCCCCGGATCGGGGCCGGGACCACGGCGAGGCGGGAGCCGTCGTCGAAGACGGCCTCGACGTGCACCTCGGTGACCACATCGGCCACGCCGGGCAGGACGTCGTCGGGGCCCAGCACGCGGCGGGCCTCCTCGATCGCCTCCGCAAGGCGCTTGCCGTCGCGTGCGGCCTCGCAGACCGTGTCCGCGATGAGCGCGGTGGCCTCGGGGACGTTGAGCCTGAGCCCGCGGGCCCGCCGGGCCCGGGCCAGTTCCGCGACCCCGCGCAGCAGCAGCCGGTCACGTTCCGTAGGGGTCAGCCGCACGCCGATCCACCACCTTTGACGTCGATGAGTTAGAGCATCACTCTAACTCTTCAATCGCCGTCCCGGAATGATTGACCTGAGAGCAAGGGGCAGGTCACATTGAATGGCGCTCAAACGACGTGCCACCACCCCCCGCCCTGCCAAGGGAGTCCCCCATGCCCATCGAACAGCGCGGAGTCGACACCATCCCCGAGGGGGAGCGGACGAGCAGTCCCCGTGACCTGATGTCGATCCTGCTCGGCTCCAATCTCTGCCTCGGCGTCATCGTGTTCGGCTGGCTGCCCCCGTCCTTCGGGCTGGGCCTCGTACCGTCGGTCACCGCCATCGTGGCCGGCACCCTCGCCGGCATCGCCTTCACCGCGCCGCTCGCCCTGGTCTCGCTGCGCACGGCGACCAACCTCTCCACCTCCAGCGGCGCCCAGTTCGGCGTGCGCGGACGCCTCGTCGGCTCCGTGGTCGGCCTGCTGCTCGCCCTCGGCTACACCGCGCTGACCCTGTGGATCGGCGGCGACGTCATGGCCGGCACCCTCTCCCGGCTCACCGGGCTGCCGGAGACCGGCGCGACACGGGCCGCCATGTACGGGGGCCTGGCCGTGTTCACCGTGGTCGCGGCAGTCTTCGGGTACCGGCTGCTGCTGCGCATCAGCAAGCTGCTCTCCCTCGGCATGGTGGTGCTGCTGGCCGTCGGCCTGTACGCGTACGCCCCCGGGTTCACCACCGCAGCGCCGCCGGACACCGCCTACCTGCTCGGCTCCTTCTGGCCGACCTGGCTGCTCGCCACCGTCGCGGCCGGCCTCAGCGGGCCCGTCGCCTTCATCACCCTGCTCGGCGACTACACCCGCTACATCTCCCCCGCCCGGCACAGCTCCCGCGCCGTGTACCGGGCCACCTGCCTCGGGCTGCTGGCCGGCCTGCTGGTCCCGCAGCTCTTCGGCACGTACACCGCGCTCGCCGCCCGGGCCGGCGCCGACTACGCGGGGCCCCTCGTCGCCGCCGCGCCGCAGTGGTACCTGCTCCCGCTGCTCCTCGCCGCCGCGGCCGGCTCGGTCGGCAACGCCGGGCTGATGCTCTACTCCATGGGCCTCGACCTCGACGCGATCGCGCCCCGGGCCACCCGCACCACGGCCACGCTCGCGGCCGCCGCGGTCGCCACGGCGTTCGTCTTCGTCGGCTCCTTCGAGTGGGACGTGCAGTCCGCGATGACCTCGTTCGTGCTGCTGCTGACCGCGATCGGCACCCCCTGGGCCGTCATCACGCTGATCGGCCACCGCCGCTGCCGCGGCCGGTACGACGCCGAATCCCTCCAGGTGTTCAACCGTCGGGCCCGCGGCGGCGTCTACTGGTACAGCGGCGGGTGGAACCTCCGCGCCACCGCCTCCTGGGCGGCGGGTGCGGCGGTCGGCCTGGCCGCGGTGTCGACCCCGCTGTACGAGGGCCCGCTGCTGGCCCTCACCGGCGGGGTGGACTGCAGCTTCATCCTGTCGGGGCTGGTCGGCGGTGCGGTGTACGCCGTGCTGACGGCCCGGCCCGAGGCGGCTCCGGCCGCCGGGACGGCGGGGAGGGCCGCGGTCGCGGCCGATCAGTAGACGCGACCAGTAGACGAACGATGGAAGGGAAACGGGGAGGCGCCGTGGAGGAGCTCGCGTACGTGGCGGGGAAGATCGTCAAGGGCGTGGCCGGCCTGGCCTACGCCTTCGGCGACGCGCTGGTGGGCCTCGGCCCGGACGGGACGAACGACGACCGCAAGAAGAAGCGGCACGAGGGCGAGGCCGAGGAGGAGCGCTGACCCCGCTCCCCTCCTCCCCCGCCGAGACGGCCGACGCCGAAGGCCCCCGGGCGCATGCGCGCGCGGGGGCCTTCGGTCGGTGCGGGGCGGGAGTGCCTAGCCGAGCGGGTGCATCCAGCCGTGGGTGTCCTCGGCGCGGCCGGTCTGGAGGTCCAGCAGCGCCTTGCGGAGCTTCATCGTGACCTCGCCGGGCTCGCCGTTGCCCTGGGTCCAGTCGGCGCGCTCGGACTTGACGGCCCCGACGGGGGTGATGACGGCGGCGGTGCCGCAGGCGAACACCTCGGTCAGGCTGCCGTTCTCGTTGTCGCGCTTCCAGTCCTCGGTGGAGATGCGCCCCTCCTCGGCCGTGTAGCCGAGGTCGCGGGCGATGGTGAGGAGCGAGTCGCGGGTGATGCCCGGCAGGAGCGATCCGGTCAGCTCGGGGGTGACGATGCGGTCGCCGTACACGAAGTACAGGTTCATGCCGCCCATCTCCTCGATCCAGCGGTGCTCGACGGCGTCGAGCCAGACCACCTGGTCGCAGCCGTGCGAGGCGGCCTGTGCCTGGGCGACGAGGGACGCGGCGTAGTTGCCGCCGGTCTTGGCGGCGCCGGTGCCGCCCTTGACGGCGCGCACGTACTCCTCGGAGAGCCAGACGGAGACGGGCTTGACGCCACCGGCGAAGTAGGCGCCGGCGGGCGAGGCGATGACCATGAAGAGGAACTCGTTGGCCGGGCGGACGCCGAGGCCGACCTCGGTGGCGAACATGAACGGCCGCAGGTACAGGGAGGCCTCACCGGAGGAGGGCACCCAGGCGCTGTCCTGCTTGATGAGCGCGTCGCAGGCCTCGATGAACAGCTCGGTCGGCAGCTCCGGCATCGCCATGCGGCGGGCGGAGGCCTGGAAGCGCTCGGCGTTGGCCTCCGGGCGGAAGGAGGCGACGGTGCCGTCGGGCTGGCGGTAGGCCTTGAGCCCCTCGAAGATCGTCTGCGCGTAGTGCAGGGTCATGTTCGCCGGGTCGATCGACAGCGGGGCGTACGGGACCAGCTCCGCGTCGTGCCAGCCGCGGCCCTCGGTCCACTTGATCGTCACCATGTGGTCGGTGAAGTGGCGGCCGAAGCCGGGGCCGGCCAGGATCGCCTCGCGCTCCGCATCGGACAGCGGGTTCGAGGAGGGCTTGAGCTCGATCGTGGGCATCGTCATGAGTGCATGTCCTTCACCGGTTGTGTATGGCGGACCGCGCTCACGGCGTACAGGACGTCCGAGCTTCCCCGCATTCCGCGGTCTCGCGTCCGATTATCGCGCGCGAGTCGGCTGCGGTGAAGCGGGGAGTGTGCGGCCCAGGGGAGATGGTGACACCCCGGACCGCACAGGAAAAGCCGCCGGGTGCGTCAGTCGCGCGACCCGGCGGCTTCCTGGGTGGAGCTGCCGGGTCAGCCGGCTACTCGTGCGGCGATCGCGTCGCCGATCCGGTCGGTCGTGCGGAAGGTGCCGTCGCGCTCCGCGAGGTCGGCGGAGACGGCGTCCTCGATGCGGGCGGCCCGGTCCTCGTGGCCGAGGTGGCGCAGCATGAGGGCGACGGACAGGATCGTCGCGGTCGGGTCGGCCTTGCCGGTGCCGGCGATGTCCGGGGCCGAGCCGTGGACGGGCTCGAACATGGACGGGAAGGCCCCGGTCGGGTTGATGTTCCCGGAGGCGGCCAGGCCGATTCCGCCGGTCACGGCGGCGGCCAGGTCGGTGAGGATGTCGCCGAAGAGGTTGTCCGTGACGATCACGTCGAAGCGCTCGGGCTGGGTGACGAAGAAGATCGTCGCGGCGTCGACGTGCAGGTAGTCGGTGGTGACCTCGGGGTACTCCCGGCCGACCTTGTCGAAGATGCTCTTCCACAGGTGGCCCGCGTACACGAGGACGTTGTTCTTGTGGACCAGCGTCAGCTTCCTGCGCGGGCGGGCGTTGGCCCGCTCGTACGCGTCGCGGACGACGCGCTCCACCCCGTACGCGGTGTTGACGCTGACCTCGGTGGCCACCTCGGCGGGGGTGCCGGTGCGCAGGCTGCCGCCGTTGCCGGTGTACGGGCCCTCGGTGCCCTCGCGGACCACGATGAAGTCGATCTCCGGGCGGCCGGCGAGCGGGGTGGCCGTGTTCGCGAAGAGCTTCGAGGGGCGCAGGTTGATGAAGTGGTCGAAGGCGAAGCGGAGTTTGAGCAGCAGGCCGCGCTCCAGCACGCCGGACGGGACCGACGGGTCGCCGATCGCGCCGAGCAGGATCGCGTCGTGCTGCTTGAGCTCCTCCAGCTCCGCGTCCGGGAGGGTCTCACCGGTGCGGTGCCAGCGGCGGGCGCCGAGGTCGTACTCCTTGGTCTCCAGCTTCACATCCTGCGGCAGGACGGCGGTCAGGACCTTGAGGCCCTGAGCCACGACTTCCTGGCCGATGCCATCACCGGGGATCACTGCGAGATTGATGCTGGTCGACATGTCGGAACCGTACTCCCTGTCCCAAGCCTCAGACATATTGCGTCCACCATGTGGACGCAATATGTCCCGCCCGACGAGGTGGGGTGCGCCGCGTTCAGTGGCCGGCCGAGCCGCCGTTGTCGCGGCGGTCGAGGGCGCGCTGCAGGGCGGCGGCGGCGTTCTTGCGGTCGGCATCGGCCGCGGTGGAGCGGCGGACGCGGCGGGCGGAGGCGGGGGAGGTCTTCGTCATGGTGATCGACTCCTTGAGAGCGCGGCACGAGGGGGCCGCATGAGGGAATCCTTCAAGGCGCCGGAAGGGGCGGGAGCGCTGCGCCGCAGGGGTTGCCTGCCGGGGGCGCGCGTCGTCGGCCGCCATTCGCCTGATCAGCGAGACGTTCGGCTCCTACAAAGCTAGGGCAGGTCCCGCTGTATGTCTCCGCAATTACTCGGACTTCCTACTATCTGAGACGCACAACCCCTCGAAAGGATCTCTTCGGGCATCCGTTTTCAGGCCTTCTCGGAGCGGAGTTCCCTGATCAGAGCCCTTACGGCAACGGTGGCGGCGGATTCCGGGGCAGTGACGTATCCCACGCGCCTCACCGGCCCCGAAGGGCCCAGACCGGTGATGTCGACGGAGTCGCCCGCCTCGCGCAGCGACAGCTCGGGCATGATCGCCATCCCGAGACCGCGCCCCACCATGGTGAGCACCATCCCGTCGTCCTCCGCCTTGACCGTGGCGCAGGGGATCCAGTCCTGGGCCCGCCACCACGCGCGGGTGTACGAGCCGCAGTTCTCGTCCCAGTCCAGCAGGGGCAGCGACCTCGGGTCGGCGTGGCCCGCCGGGTGGACCAGGGCGTACGCCTCCTCCATCAGCACCCCGCTCAGCAGGCCCGGCGGCAGCCCGGAGCCGTCCGCGTTCAGCGTGGCGATGGCCAGGTCGGCGCGGCCGGCGGCCACCTCCCCCGCCGTGCCGGCGCCGAGTTCGCGCACCACCCGCACCTCCGGGCGGATGCCGGGGTACCGGGCCGCGAGCCGTTCCAGGGCCGACGGCAGCAGGTGCAGGGCCGCGCTGCGGAACGCCGCGATGCGCAGCACCCCGCGCAGGGCGTCGCGGCCGGCGCCGCCGGCCCCGGCCGCGCGCACCTCGGCGCCGAGGACTTCGTACAGCCGGAGGATCCGCCGGGCGAGGGCCACGGCCCGCTCCCCCGCGGCGGTGGGCGAGGCGCCGGCGCGACCGCGCTCGAAGAGGACCGCGCCGGCCTTCGCCTCGCTGCCGCGCACCGAGTGGGAGACCGCCGACTGGGTCAGGCCGAGGCGGGCGGCAGCGGCGGAGAAGCTGCCGGCCTCGGCCACGGCGACCAGGATCCGCAGTTCGTGCGGGGCGAGTTCGGCCGGTCCGGATGCTGCCATGGGGCTTCCACCTCGTTGCATGAGCAGTTTTCATGGGTCTGCGGCTTCCATGATCGCAACCGTCTGCCCGGCGCGGCGATTCCTTCCTAACGTCCTGCCCATGACCGAGAACACCGCCTACGCCGTGCACCAGACCGCCCGCCCCGCCGGCTTCCCCGCCGGCTCCGACTTCACGCTCGTCCGGACCCCGGTCCCGGAACCGGCCCCGGGCACCGCCCTGGTGCAGAACCTGCTCCTCTCCGTGGACCCGTACCACCGCGGGATGATGGACGGCGGCGAGGGCGGCTTCGAGCTGGGCACCCCGCTGGAGGGCCGCTCCGTGGGCCGCGTGCTCGGCTCCCGCCACCCGGAACTGCGCGAGGGCGACCTGGTCTTCCACCGCCAGGGCTGGCGCACGCACGCGGTCGTCGCCCCCGGCGTGGAGGGCACCCGCGTCCTGCGCCCGTACGAGGGGGTCCCGCTGGAGGCGTACCTGAGCATCCTCGGCGGCACCGGCCTGACCGCGTACGCCGCCCTCACCCGTACCGCGGTCCTGCGCGAGGGCGAGGACCTCTTCGTCTCGGCCGCGGCGGGCGGCGTCGGCACCGCCGTCGGACACCTCGCCCGGCTGATGGGCGCCCGCCGGATCATCGGCAGCGCGGGGTCGGCGGCGAAGGTCCGCCACCTCACCGGGGTGCTCGGATTCGACGCGGCCTTCGACTACCACGACGGGCCGGTCGGGGAGCAGCTCGCGCAGGCGGCGCCCGACGGGATCGACGTCTACGTGGACAACGTGGGCGGGGACCACCTGGAGGGCGCGATCGGGTCGCTGCGCGAGTTCGGGCGGATCGCCTGGGTCGGCGGCATCTCCCTGTACAACGGCGACCGCTCACCCGCCGCGCCGCGGAACCTCTTCGAGGTGGTGCACAAGTCGCTGCGCCTGGAAGGGGTGTTGGTCCGCCACCACACCCATCTTCAGGAGGAACTGGAGGAGTTCCTCGTCCCGCACCTGCGCAGCGGCCGCGTCGGCACCGACACCACCGTTGTCCAGGGCATCGACCGCACGGTGGACGCTTTCCTGGGCGTGCTGCGCGGGGACAACACGGGCAAGATGCTGGTCCGTCTCGACGGCTGAGGCCTGCGCGCAGATGCTAAGCGGCCTCGGGGAAGTGGGGCACGCCCCCGAGGCCGCTTAGAGCACGTCCCCGTCGCGCCAGTCGAACCACAGCCCCTCGGCGGGGTCCGGCAGGGCCCCGCCCTCGGGCACCCACACGTACGTCGTCCCCTCCTCCTCGGCGAGGCGGACCGGCCCGTCGGGCGAGAGCGCCCCGATCCGCCCGCCCCACACCGTCCAGCCGCGGGCCTCGTACAGCGCGGCCCCCTCGTCGGAGGCGGAGAGGGCGCCGAGCACGTACGCCCCGGCGATCACCTCCTCCAGCTCCGCCAGGACGGCGCCGCCCAGGCCCCGCCGCCGCGCCCCGGGGCGTACGGCCACGGCCTCGACGTAGCCGCAGCGCAGGGCCCGCCCGGCGTGCAGCACCCGCCGCTGGACGACGCTGCCGTGCGCGAGCAGTTCCCCGCCCGGCCCGTACGCCAGGGCGTGCATGCCGCCGAGCGCGTGCTCGAAGTCCTCCTCGTCGAAGTCCCCTTCGAAGGCTTCGTGGAGCAGCTGTCTGATCCCATCGAGCTCGCCCTCCCCCAACTGCGAGGTGTGCGCGAGCCGTACCGGCGTATCGCTCATCCCCCCAGTCTCCGACGCAACCGCAGCAGCACGGGCGTGCTCAGGCCACCCGCGCGCAGGTAGGGCTGGGGGTCCAGCCACCGCGCGGTGTCGAGGGCGAGCCGATGCACGGTCGTCCCGAGCCCGGCGACGTACTCCTCGATCGCGGTGCTGTCGTACGGGCGCCCCCGCGCGGCGTACATCGCGCGGACCCGGGGCTCGCTCAGCCCGTGGTCATCGGCGATCTCGTCGGGGCTCGCGCCCAGCAGGCGCAGCAGTACGAGCGCGATGATGCCGGTGCGGTCGCGGCCCAGGCCGCAGTGGAAGGCCACGCCGCCCGGCGGGGCGTCGGCGACGGCCTCCGCGACGGCGGCGACGCGCTCGGGGAAGCGGGACAGGAAAGGCCGGAAATAGGCGGGGGTGCCGAAACCCGGACGCCCCCACCACACGTCCCAGAACTCCCGGTCCTCGATCCCGTCGAGCGGGATGCGGACGGTCTTCAGCCCGGCCGGGCGGGGTGCGTGGTCCGGTTCCTGCTCGCCGTCGTTGCGCAGGTCGACGACGGTGCGCACCCCGTGGTCGGCCAGTGCGGTCCAGCCGCGTGCGGTGAGCCGGTCGAGGGCATCGGCCCGGACCGCCCGGCCCGGCGCCGCCTCCCCCAGCCCGCCCAGCTCGCGGACGTTGAAACAGCCCTCCCAGTCCAGGAAACGGCCGGTGCTCGTCACCGTCAATACCCCCCTGTCGTCACACAACGGACAAACAGCCGGGACGCGGTCCTGGCCCGCGCGGTTCCCCCCTCGGCACACTCGCCCCATGTCACCTACCGCCCAGCACTGGACCCCGACCCACGGCGAGCCGTACCGGCCCGTCGCCTACCGGCCCCAGCGGATGCCGAGCAGCGAATCCCTCGCGCGCGCCGCCGAGTTGCGTACGCGGATGGACGAGCGGCGCACCGTACGCCACTTCTCCCCCGACCCAGTGCCCGAGCAGGTCGTCCGCGACGCCATCGCGTGCGCGGCGACCGCGCCGTCCGGGGCGCACCAGCAGCCGTGGACCTTCGTCCTGGTCAAGGACCCGGCCGTGCGCCGGCAGATCCGAGCCGCGGCCGAGCAGGAGGAGGAGATTTCCTACGACGGGCGGCTCGGCGACGAGTGGCTGGCGGCCCTGCGCCCCCTCGGCACGGACGCGGTCAAGACCCACCTCACCGATGCCCCCGCCCTGATCGTCGTCTTCCAGCAGCGCTACTGGCTCGGCCCCGACGGCGCGAAGCGCAAGCACTACTACGTGGACGAGTCGGTCGGCATCGCGGTCGGGATGCTCCTGACGGCCCTGCACCTGTCGGGCCTGGCCGCCCTGGTCCACACCCCGAGCCCGATGCGCTTCCTCTCCCACGTACTGGGCCGCCCGGAGAACGAGAAGGCCTTCGCCGTGATCCCGGTCGGCTACCCCGCCGACGACTGCGAGGTCCCCGACCTGGTCCGCAAGTCCCTGGACCAGGTCCTGGTCGAGGTCTGACCCCCCTCCCGGCCCGGCGGGCCCGAAATGGATACCGCCCCCGCTCCGGGCTTGGGGGTACCGGAGCGGGGGCGGGGTTCGGCGGGGACGGTCGGCCCCTGCGCGGGCGGTCAGCCCATGTGGGGGTAGCCGTACTCGGTCGGCGGGACCAGGGTCTCCTTGATGGAGCGGGTCGAGACCCAGCGCTGGAGGTTGGTCGCGGCGCCCGCCTTGTCGTTGGTGCCGGAGGCGCGGCCGCCGCCGAAGGGCTGCTGGCCGACGACGGCGCCGGTGGACTTGTCGTTGATGTAGAAGTTGCCCGCGGCGAAGCGGAGCTTCTCCATCGCGTCGGCGGCGGCGTGGCGGTCGCCGGCGATGATCGAGCCGGTCAGCGCGTACGCGGACACCGACTCCATCTGGGCCAGCATCTCGTCGAACTTCTCGTCCTCGTAGACGTGCACGGCGAGGATCGGGCCGAAGTACTCGGTGGTGAACACCTCGTTCGCCGGGTCGGTGCACTCGATGACGGTCGGGCGGACGAAGTAGCCCTCGGAGTCGTCGTACGTGCCGCCGGCGACGATCGTGCAGGTCGGGTCGGCCTTGGCGCGGTCGATCGCGGCCTTGTTCTTCGCGAAGGCGCGCTCGTCGATGACGGCGCCGATGAAGTTCGTCAGGTCGCGGACGTCACCCATGGCGATGCCGTCGACCTCGGCCGCGAAGGCCTCCTTGAAGCCGTCGTTCCAGATGGAGGCCGGGACGTAGGCGCGCGAGGACGCCGAGCACTTCTGGCCCTGGAACTCGAAGGAGCCGCGGGTCAGGGCGGTCTTCAGGACGGCGCGGTCCGCGGAGGGGTGCGCGACGACGAAGTCCTTGCCGCCGGTCTCGCCGACCAGGCGCGGGTAGGACTTGTAGTTCTCGATGTTGTTGCCGACCGTCTTCCACAGGTACTGGAAGGTCTTGGTCGAGCCGGTGAAGTGGATGCCGGCGAGCTCGGGGTGGTTCAGGGCCACCTCGGAGACGGCGATGCCGTCGCCCGTCACCAGGTTGATGACGCCCTTCGGCAGGCCGGCCTCCTCCAGGAGCTCCATCAGGAGGACCGCGGAGTGGGTCTGCGTCGGGGACGGCTTCCAGACGACCACGTTGCCCATGAGGGCGGGGGCGGTCGGCAGGTTGCCGGCGATGGCGGTGAAGTTGAACGGGGTGATCGCATAGACGAAGCCCTCGAGCGGGCGGTGGTCGCTGCGGTTCCACACGCCGGCGGAGTTCGCCACCGGCTGCTCGGCCAGGATCTGGCGGGCGAAGTGGACGTTGAAGCGCCAGAAGTCGACGAGCTCGCAGGGAGTGTCGATCTCGGCCTGCTGGGCGGTCTTCGACTGGCCCAGCATGGTGGACGCGGCCATCTTCTCGCGCCACGGGCCGGCCAGCAGCTCGGCGGCGCGCAGGATGATCGCGGCGCGGTCGTCGAAGGAGAGCGCGCGCCAGGACGGGGCCGCCGCGAGGGCGGCGTCGATGGCTTCCTGGGCGTCGGCCCGGGTGGCGTTGGCGTAGGTGCCGATCACCGACCTGTGGTCGTGCGGCTGGACCACGTCGAAGCGCTCGCCGCCGCCCATCCGCTTGACGCCGTTGATCGTCATCGGCAGGTCGATCGGGTTCTCGGACAGCTGCTTGAGCTGCGCCTCGAGACGCGCGCGCTCGGCGCTGCCGGGGGCGTACGAGTGAACCGGCTCGTTGACCGGCGCGGGGACCTGGGTCACAGCATCCATGGTCTGGTTGACTCCTTGACCTAGTTCTTGGTGATCATCGAGCGGAGGAAGAAGAGCAGGTTGGCGGGCTTCTCCGCCAGGCGGCGCATGAAGTAGCCGTACCAGTCCGTCCCGTACGCGGTGTAGACGCGCATGCGGTGCCCCTCGGCGGCGAGCCGCAGGTGCTCCTCGCTGCGGATGCCGTACAGCATCTGGAATTCGTACTCGTCCAGCTTGCGCCCGGCCGCCCGGGCGAGCTCCTGGGCAATGGCGATCAGGCGCGGGTCGTGCGATCCGATCATCGGGTAGCCCTCGCCCTCCATCAAGATCTTCAGGATGCGGACGTACGCCTTGTCGATCTCGGACTTGTCCTGGTAGGCGACCTCGGCGGGCTCCTTGTAGGCGCCCTTCACGATCCGCACGCGGCTGCCGTTCGCGGCGAGGCGGCGGGCGTCGGCCTCGGTGCGGAACAGGTACGCCTGGATGACGCAGCCGGTCTGCGGGAAGTCCTTCCGCAGCTCCTCGTGGATGGCGAACATCGAGTCGAGGGTGGTGTGGTCCTCGGCGTCGAGGGTGACGGTGGTGCCGATGGCGGCGGCGGCCTCGACGACCGGGCGGACGTTGGCGAGGGCGAGCTCGTGGCCGCCCTCCAGCGCCTGTCCGAACATGGAGAGCTTGACCGACATCTCGGCCCGCTCGCCCAGCTCCAGCTCCTTCAGCCGGCCGATGAGCTCCAGGTAGGCGTCGCGGGCGGCGTAGGACTGCTCCACGGTGGTGATGTCCTCGCCGACCACGTCGAGGGTGACCTCCAGCCCCTTGTGCGTGAGGTCCTCGACGATCGGGATGACCTGGTCGACCGTCTCACCGGGGATGAACCGGGTCACCACGGGCTTGGTCACCGGGGCGGCAGAGACGATTCGGCGCATCTTGTCGCTGCGCGAAGCGGCGAGGATCGCGGGACCCAGCACGGGGCACCTCCAACAGGTGGCAGAAGCAGGCGTCCGGTCCCCCCGGGGGGGAGTGCGGGAGCCGTTGGGAAAACGCAAGTAAAACCACCGTGAAACCTAAGGATGGACCCGATCCTCGGCCATCGACAGCTGTCACGCATCCGTGGCCGCGATCTCATACATGTGTCTGAAGGCTGTGCCCTCCGGTGGGAGAATGTCCGGGTGAAAGGCGATTACCAGGACCTGGTGGACGAGATTTCGGCGCTGCTCGGCGCCCCGGCGACGCTGGAGAACCGGGATTTCCGCCTGATCGCCTTCGGCGCGCACGACAGCGACGACGACCTCGCCATGGACCCGGTGCGCACCCGCTCGATCCTGACCCGCCAGTCGACGGCGGCCGTGCGGTCCTGGTTCGAGGGCTTCGGCATCGCCCGGGCCACGGGCCCGGTGCGGATTCCGGCCGCGCCGGACGCGGGGGTCTTCCGGGGGCGCATCTGCCTGCCGATCCGGTACCGCGGGATCGTGCAGGGCTACGTGTGGCTGCTCGACCAGGAGCCCGGCCCGGGGCCGGAGGCGCTGGCCGCCGCCATGGAGGTGGCCGACCGGATCGGGGTCCTGCTCGCGCAGGAGGCGAAGGCCGGGGCGGACCTCTCCCGGGTGTTCCAGGCGGTCATCACGGCCGGGCGGGGCTGGCAGCAGGACATGGCGGCGGCCGCCCTGCGCGCGGCGCTGGGCCCGGCCGCGGCGGACGGGCTGCACGCGGTGGTGTGCGTGGCCCCGTGGACCGGCGAGGCCCCGGCGTCGGTGCCGGGCGCGGCGGCGGTGTGCGTGGTTCCGGGGCGGGGGCACGGCGAGGGGGCTCCCGCGGCAGCGGGCCCGGAGCAGGCGCTGGCGGTGCTGGTCCGGCTGCGCTCGGCGGACGTCCTCGCTCCGGCCGAGGCGGTCGCGGCCCGGCTGCTCCCGCCCGGCACCGGCCCGGGCAGCGGCGCGGCCGCCCGTACCGCGGCCCCGGCCACCCGTACGGCAGCGGCGGCGCACGCGGCCGCCGGCACCCCGGCCGGCACCCCGGCCCGTACGCCCGCACCGGAACGGGCGGCGGGGGCCGCGGGCACGTCCCCGGCCGGATCCGGACCGGCGGCCGGGATCGCCGAGCCGACGGCGGGGCCGGCCCGGCTGGCCAAGGCCTGGGAGCAGGCCGCGGCGGCGGCCCGGGCGGCGGCGGCCCAGCCGCGGCTGGGGCCGGTGGCCCGCTGGTCGCAGATCGGCCCGTACCGGATGCTGTCCGCGCTGGCGGCCGCGGAGCCGGCGGACGACCCGGCGGTCCGCGCCCTGCTCTCCCCCGCCCACGGGGAGCTGGCCCGCACGGCCGAGGTGTTCCTGGACTGCGCGGGCCAGGCGGGGCGCGCCGCGGCGGCGCTGGGCATCCACCGCCAGACCCTGTACTACCGGCTGTCCCGCGTGGAGCAGCTGACCGGGCTCGACCTGGACGAGGGCGAGGACCGCCTGCTGCTCCACATGGCCCTCAAGACGTCCCGCCTGCACGGCCACCGGGACCCGCGGCCGCGCCGGCGCTGAGGCGCCGAGGACCGGGGACCGCCCGGCCCCGGCAACGCCACGGGAGTTGCCGCGGCCGGGCGGCCGACGACCCGTCAGCCCGAGGCGCCGTCCCCGCCCTTGGCGGCCCCGGGCGCCTTGGCGCCCAGCAGGCCTTCCGCCACCCGCCGCATGGCCTCGGTCAGTTCCTCCGCGGTGACCGCGCCCCCGGGGTTGCTCAGCCACTGCATCATGACGCCGGTCAGCAGGGCCTGGTACAGCCCGCCGAGCGTGCGGACGTCCCGCTCGTCGAGCTCGTCCTCCGGGAGCCCGGTGAACATCGAGACCAGCCCCCTGCGCCCTTCCGGCTCCGAGGCCAGGAGCATCTCGCGCAGCTCGGGCAGCGCGTCGCGGCTGAGCGCGATCTCCATGCTGGCCGCCCACATCGGGGCCGACTCCTCGCGCCGGCCGAGGATGCCGTCCCAGGCCGAGCGGAAGCGCTCGAGCGAGCCGCCCTCGCCGGTGACGTCCGGCTTGAAGGCGTCGCCCCACTCCTGGGCGAGCTCGACGAACGCCTGCGTCAGCAGCGCGTCCTTGGAGCCGTAGTGGTAGCCGATCGACGCGAGGTTCGCGCCCGAGGCATTGACGATGTCCCGCGCGGTGGTCCGCACGAAACCCTTCTCGGCCAGGCATTTCTTGGCGCCTTCAAGGAGGTCTTCGCGGTGTCCCATGCGCCAACCGTAGCAAGACAAGCGTCACAGACAGTCGATCCATACAAACGTGCCAGACGGCCGTTCATGACGAAGGGCCCGGGGAATCCGCCAATTCCCCGGGCCCTTCCCGTCTGCCTGTGGCGCCCGCGGCCGGGCCGCGGTCGGCGCGATCAGCCGACCAGGTTCACCGACCGGGCCGAGGTGGCGCCGATCTCCTCCGCGATCTCCGTGAGCACGGCCTGCGGAACGGTGTCGTCCACGGTGAGGACGGCGAGCGCCTCGCCGTGCTCCTCCGCACGGGCCACCTGCATGCCCGCGATGTTCAGCCCGCCCTCGCCGAGGATGCGGCCGACGGTGCCGACGACACCCGGGCGGTCGGTGTAGCGCAGGACGACCATGTGGTCGGCGAGTGCCAGGTCCACGTCGTACTCCCCGACGCCGACGATCTTCTGGAGGTGCTTGGGGCCGGCCAGGGTGCCGGAGACCGCGACTTCCTGACCGTCCGACAGGGTGCCGCGCACGGTCACCATGTTGCGGTGGTCCGGGGACTCCGAGCTGGTGGTCAGGCGTACCTCGACGCCGCGCTCCTGCGCGAACAGCGGGGCGTTGACGTAGGAGACGGTCTCGTCGACGACGTCCTCGAACACACCCTTGAGGGCGGAGAGTTCCAGCACCTTGACGTCGTGCTGGGTGATCTCGCCGCAGACCTCGACGTCGAGGCGGACCGCGACCTCGCCCGCGAGGGCGGTGAAGATGCGGCCGAGCTTCTCGGCGAGCGGCAGGCCCGGGCGGACGTCCTCGGCGATGACACCGCCCTGGACGTTGACGGCGTCCGGTACGAGCTCGCCGGCGAGCGCGAGGCGCACCGACTTGGCGACCGCGATACCGGCCTTCTCCTGGGCCTCGTCCGTGGACGCGCCGAGGTGCGGGGTGCAGACGACCTGGTCGAGCTCGAACAGCGGGGAGTCCGTGCAGGGCTCCTTCGCGTACACGTCGAGGCCGGCGCCGGCGACGCGGCCCTCCTTCAGCGCCGCGTACAGGGCGGCCTCGTCGACGATCCCGCCGCGCGCGGCGTTGACGATGCGCACGGACGGCTTCACCTTGTGCAGGGCCTCGTTCCCGATGAGACCGATGGTCTCGGGGGTCTTGGGCAGGTGCACCGTGATGAAGTCGGCGACCTCCAGCAGCTCGTCCAGCGTCAGCATCTTGACGCCCATCTGGGCGGCGCGCGCCGGCTGCACGTACGGGTCGTAGGCGACGACCTTCATGCCGAAGGCGGACATGCGCTGGGCGACCAGCACGCCGATGCGGCCGAGGCCGACGACGCCGAGGGTCTTCTCGCTGAGTTCGACGCCGGTGTACTTGCTGCGCTTCCACTCGCCGTTCTTCAGGGCCGTGTTGGCCTGCGGGATGTGGCGGGCGGAGGCGATGAGCAGGCCGCAGGCGAGCTCTGCGGCGGTGACGATGTTGGAGGTCGGGGCGTTCACGACCATCACGCCGGCCTTGGTGGCGGCGGAGACGTCGACGTTGTCGAGGCCGACGCCGGCGCGGGCGATGACCTTCAGCTTCCGCGCGGTGGCGACGGCCTCCGCGTCGACCTTGGTGGCCGAGCGCACGAGGATGGCGTCGACGTCGGCGATCGCGGGGATCAGCTCGGCGCGGTCGGCGCCGTTGCAGTGCCGGATCTCGAAGTCCGGGCCGAGCGCCTCGACGGTGGCGGGCGACAGCTCTTCGGCGATGAGTACGACAGGTTTCGAGCTCACGTGGGTCCTCACAAGTCCAGTGCGGACGGCCGTCCCGACGGCCGCAGGCGGTGGAGGGGGTAGCCGCGTGGAAGACGCACGACACTGTGGGCCTGACGCGTTGTGTTGAGCAGTGTAGTGGCGGATCCGGGCCGGATTTCCGCCTGTGCGGAAGGATCACCCGTCCGGGGTTGGCCGGGGTGGACAAGCGGCACTACAGGATGTCTGTATTCCGGCTCGCCGGGATGCGGCGGGGGGGGGGGGGGGGGGGGGGGGGGGGGGGGGGGGGGGGGGGGGGGGGGGGGGGGGGGGGGGGGGAGGGTGGCGCCTTCTCGTACTTTTTCACCGTCGCTGATTTCCTCTCTTCCCT
>NZ_JBWKDK010000031.1:0-92533 GCF_056436005.1 Streptomyces sp. NPDC043854 | reverse complement strand
TCCCCCCCCCCTCACCCGGGGAGGTCTTTTGGGCGGGGGGGGTCGGGGGGGGGGGGGGGCGGCCGGGTCCCCCGCTTTTTGTCAGAGAAAAAAGGTCGGGAGCCTCCAGATGGCAGCCTCGTCGACGCCGTCACGTGCCTCGGGCGAGGGAGGCTACAAAAAGGCGAGGGCTCCACCGCAAGAAAGCGGTGGAGCCCTCGGAGTCGTCAGCGGTCGGTCAGCTGCGCTGGTTGTTCTCGATGAGGAGCATGGTCAGCTCCGCCCGCTGCTTCGCGGACATGTTGTGTCGGATCGCCTCGTACACGGACTTCGGGTCCTCCCACGACAGCGGGGCGGCCTCAGCCGTGTCCGCTCCCCTGGCCTGTGACGGGATGACGCTCTCCGGCTCGGGCTCGCGGACCACATCCGCGACCACGGGTTCCGGGGCGGTCGGAGCCGGCGGCAGCGGCGCGGGAGGCGCCTGGAGCGGCGGTTCGGCGACCGGAGCCGGTGCCTCGGACACCGTCACCGGCCGGCTTTCCGGCTCCCGA
Source organism: Streptomyces sp. NPDC043854 (assembly GCF_056436005.1). NCBI lineage: Bacteria > Bacillati > Actinomycetota > Actinomycetes > Kitasatosporales > Streptomycetaceae > Streptomyces > Streptomyces sp. NPDC043854. The sequence goes on along the minus strand of NZ_JBWKDK010000031.1, from coordinate 92,003 downwards.
CTTTTGTCCGCGGACAAAAGTCGGGCCGGCTCCGGGCCCTTCTCCGCGACGCCTGCCGCTCCCCCGGCCTGCTGCGCCACGGGCTCCACGCGTACCGGCGCAGCCTCCTGCGCGCTGCGCAGTATCTCCCGCTGCGCCGCCTTGACCTGGGCTTCCTGCGCCTTGGTCTCCCTCAGCAGATCCAGCAGCCCGGCCGCGCCGACACCCGGCCGGTCCTTCGCCGCACGCGCCAGGGCCCGCCCGTCCCGCTCGGGCAACTCCCCCGAGCTGAGCATGTGCTGGATCTCCTCCGGCAGCTCCAGCAGCACCAGCTGGTTCGTCACCCACGACGGCGACTTGCCCAGCCGTTGCGCCGCACGCGACTTCGCCCCGTGCTCCCGGCCCTGCTCCGCGCAGGTGTCCACGAGCTGCTGCACACCGCGGGCCCGCTCAATCACGTCGAAGTCCTCGCGCTCGAGGTTCTCGGCGAGGAGGTGGTCGATGAAGTCGGTCCGGGAGCCGGCGAGGTCGTCGCGTACGACGAAGTCCAGCGTGTCCAGGCCCACGTGCAGGGCGCTGCGGTAGCGGCGCTCACCGTTGATGAGGACGTACGCCGCCGAGCCGATCCGGGCCTCGTGGTCCGGCCACAGCCCCAGGTACGCGCTGCGGCTCACGGCCACGCACGCGGACAGCTGGGCCTGGCGCAGCTCCTCGCCGAAGCGGGTCATGTCCTCGTCCGTGCCGAAGTTCCGGCGCGGGTTGAGGGGAGTGGCCGACACCTCGTCCAGGGGGACCCGGATCAGTTCGTACGCCGGCAGGTCGCCCTGGGCGATGGCCTTGGCACGGCCCCGCTCGCTGCGGCCGCTACTGCTGCGGCGCGCATTGCTGAAGGACGAGCCGGTGCCGAGGAGGTCGCTCTTGCTCATACCGCGATCCTCCGGGCGATCTCGCGCATCGACTCGGACTGCTCGCAGTCCGGCGCGTAGTGCAGCAGCGGCAGCTTCACGCGCACCGCCTCACGCTGTTCCTTCAGGTCCGAGATGACCGTGATGACGGGCGGGTCGCTGAACTCCTTCCAGCTGTTGAGGGAGGAGGTGACCACGTACCCCTTGCGGCTGTCGTACAGGTTGACCACGAAGCCGAGCTGGGCAATGTCGATGTCGAGGTCGTCGACCAGGTCCTCGAGCTGCTCGCTCAGCATGTCGTAGGCGTCGGCGGAGGTGTCCTCGGCCTGGACGGGCACGATGATGCCGGAGGTCTTCGGGGCCTCGCCCTCACGGGTGCGCGCGTAGTAGAGGGCGGTGTCCATGGTGTAGCCGAGGCTGGGCGGGCAGTCGACGACGATGTAGTCGAAGTCCTTCTCCAGGTCCTCCAGGGCCTTCTCCAGAGCGGTTTCCTTGGTCCGGACGTGGCGGGTCGTCGCCAGCCGGGCGTCGAGGAGGAAGGCGTCCTTGCAGGAAGGCAGCAGGAACAGCCGTCCCGCGAACGCTCCGTGCTCGATGGGGACGAGAAGTTCCCGGATCCGTCCCTCGATCTCGCCCAGCATGTGCTTGGCCAGGCTGGGCTCCTTGATTCCCAGCATCTCCGCGCCCAGGTGCCGCGTCAGGTGCCCCTGCGGGTCGAAGTCGATGACGCAGACGCGGGCGCCGGTCTCGGCGAGGGCCTGGGAGAGCCCGTTGCTGATGGCGCTCTTGCCGACGCCGCCCTTCTGGTTGCAGACCACGATCCGGCGGGCGCCCTCGTTCGCGGGTCGGCGCCGTCCGGTGGGGGAGGGGTGGGTGTCGAGCCAGAGCCGGATGGACTGGGCGATGCCCTGGTTGTACGGGACCTCCCGTACCCGGCAGTCCTCCTTGAACTCCCCGTACAGGCCGGTGGGGAGGTAGGTCGAGAAGGAGGAGGCACCGGAGGTGTCCACCGGGGTCGCCGCAGAGGCATCGGCACGCCATGCGTGGATGCCCTCGGTGACGGCGTCCTGGATGTCCACGCCCAACTGGGCTGCGCGGACCTTGAGTTCCTGCCGCAGGGACGCCGGCAGCTTCGCGACTACCTTTTCCCTGACTTCCGGATCGTATGGAGCGGTCATGCGGGTACCTTACTAACCTTCAGGGGGGAAGGCGAAGAGGCCTCACCACACATATTTCGCCCGTGTTTGCCAGATGCTGTTGTGGAATGCCGCCAGATCGGTGCCGGCCTGGCCCGGGAGGCATGCCACAAGTGGTGGGCGGCCACGGCCGAACTCCTGCCGCTCCTCGACAGGCTCGGACCACCGATGGCGTTCGTCGTTCGCAAGGGGTTCTTGTCCGCAGCTGACCGCGGACCGTGAATCCCAGGGGCCAGCCCCTGGACCCCGCCAGCGCCTAGGCCGCGCTGGACCGGCCACAGCATGGGGGGCTCCTCGCCCCCCAGACCCCCTCGCCAGGCGCTCGGGCGCCCTGGACCCGCTCCCCCTCACGCCCTGCCCCGGCTCCCTGACGGTCGCCGGTGCACCGTTCGGGCGCTGGGCGCCCTCACTGGGCATGAGGGCCTGCGGCAAACCGGGTTGAGGCGGCACATGGCTGAGGTGGGGGACCTGAGGGCACCTGCCGCAGCAGGACTGCTGTGGTGAAGGTGTGTGGGCTGATGTGGTGAGAGGGGGGAAGTGATGTGCAATCCGCAGTTCCCCGAGGGGTACAGGACACAACGACACCGGCCGCAGAACGTGTGGATGAAGTGCTGGGGCTCCGCGTCGGGCAGGGGTGCGTGCTCGTGTCGGGCGGGTTGCTCTTTAGTAAGAGGGCGCCGCCGCTGCAAGCCTCTGACCTGCATGTTTGCGAGAGGTGATGTGTCCCCCAGGACACATTTGGCCCTCCGAAATGTGTACCTGGCGAGCACATTTTGCGGAAAAATCAAGCAGGCGTTGATTTTTGTGCGCACTCCACCGACTGCGGATCAGCGCAGGTCAGCGCGCTGGAGCTGTCGGCCCTCAGCACCTCGCGCACCGCCCGGGGCCCGTCGAAATGTGCTGCTACCGCGACAATCGAACTCAAGCAGGCGTGTACTTTTGGGGCCTACGCGCGAGTAAACTTCACCTGGCGTGTACTTTTGGAGCCTCCGTCGAACAGAAGCCTCGTCAGGGGCCGCCATCCTGCGTGTCGCTCGCCAAAAGACAAGCACACGTTGATTTTTTGGATAGCCTCGGACCGCCTGAGTAACAAGGAGGTCCTGTGACATCTGATCCGCCCGCTCGTCGTCGACGCGGGCCCTGGCCTGTTCCCGCCCCCACCGCCGCGGGTGACGAAGCCGCGTACGGAGACATCCTGGCCGTCCTCGGCCAGCAGCTCGGGGAGACGGTGGCACAAGCCGCCGACCCCGGCGGCCGCCGCCGCCTCAAGGGAGTCACCTTCGAGTACGCCGCCGACCCGAGGGCCGTCCACGACATGGCCGGAGGCGCCGGCTACAGCCTGGCCAGCAACTGGTTCACGCAGCTCCTCGCGCAGCTGGCCGTCGCGAACAGCATCACCAAGTCCCAGCTGTGCGTCTTCCTCTTCGTGGCAGGAGGCCAGGTCCCGGGGACGGGCATCACCCAGTACACCCAGCAGGAGATCACGGACGGGCTCAACAGGATTGCCGCGCAGAAGGGCGGCAAGATGATCACCCGTTCCACGGTCAACCGCGCCGTGCAGGCCCTGTGCGGCTACAACTGGGTGGAGAAGGCCGGCAACGGCCGGATCCAGATCAACGTTCGCCTGTGGTTCCACGGCAACAGCACCGCCCAGCATGAGGTGCTCGCCGAGATCGCCGACCGGCACGACCACGACACGGCCGCGTTCCCGTACGCGCTTGGACCGGAAAGCGCCCATCAGGAGGAGCTGGACCTCGGTTTCGGCTTCGAGGTGGAAGAGAACTATCGCGGAGGGAGGCGTACCGGGTGATAGTGATGCCAGGTCGCTACGCGGGCGCCCGCACACGCTCACGCACACGAGGAAGGCTGTCCCATGGCTAACGTCATGTCTCCGATCGTCGCGGAGCGCATCTGGGCCCTGCCGCTGTCAGGGTCCGCCGTCAAGTTCCTCCAATACCTGGTCGCCCGCAGCGACTTCGGGGGAGCGCTGCCCGTCCGGCAGAAGGACATGGCGGCCGAGTACGGAGTCACGCCGCAGGCCGTCAGCGGGCTCATGGCGCCGCTGTGCGACCTGAACATCGTGCTCAGGCCGCGCAGCGAGGAGCGCAACGGCAACTCGTACCGCCTCCACCCGCTGGCGGCCAAGTACGAGACCCCGGAGGCCATGGAGGCGGCGTTCCGCGCGGCCCTCGTCCGCATCCAGGCGGGGGAGCTGGCCAACCTGAAACTCCCGGCCTACCACCAGGCCCCGCCGACCCCGACGGGCCGCCCGAAGCTCCAGGTCGCCTGACCGCGGCAGGAGCCGAACATGCCAGAAGGCCCCCCACCGATGGTGGAGGGCCTTCTGCGCCTGGGTAACTTGGTGCCCCTACTATATCCGCTACAGCCCGGCTCCGGGCCGTGGCGCCGGATTCCTCCCGGGCCTTGTCGTCGTTGCGGTTTCCGGCGAGCGGCCGGCCCACTACGACGACCAGGCGGGTGTCGGCGTCGATGACGCCCCGGGTGGCTGGTGGAGTACCGGTGGTTCTCCGACCGTGCAGCCACGGTATGGTCCCGGGGCTGGGAGCAGGGTGCCGTCCACGATCAGCACGGTGTCCTTGGCGCACCGCTTGCGGGGCCGGCGTGCGAGCATCGGCCAGAGACGGTCGATGATGCGGCCTGCCGCCGACTTGGAGACGCCGAACAGGGGGCGCGAGCCGGCGCAACGTCAAGTTCGTGCGCCGGTAAGTCGCCGCCCACGGTTCCCGGTCCTCCAGCGGAAGACTCCACGGCGGTCCTTGCCGCCCGCGTCCGCACCCTGGCACCGCTGCACGGTCACCAGCTTCCCGAAGGACCGCGGGCTCGGCCGGTGAACGGGTGGTCAGGACGGCTCCGACACCGTGCTCACACCAGCCACAAGATCATCTCACCTGTGACCGGCAGTTACGGGACAGCCTTACACCGGCGTGCCCAGGTTCGGGGTGAAGCCGACTCCGCAGGCCGTGGCGATGTTCGTCGCGTCGAGGATCGTTCCACTCGACGTGTCACACTCGGCCTCGTAGACCACGCCCTTGTTGTCCACCGTGGTGATGAACAGGTGGCCGGGGTCCTCCTCGGTGACCGAGACGGCGACGTCGATGAAGCACTTGGGGGCGCCGGGTACGGTTGCGAGACTGAACCAGTCCGCCGGGTCACGGCTGTCGTTGAGGAATCCCTCCGCGTAGCGGTTCGTGGTGGCGCGGAACACCGTCTCGAACAGGTCGTTTCCCGAGTAGTCGACGACGGTGGAACTGATGTCGCGCTCCGTGTACCCGCACCCGCGGCCAGACCCGGTCAGCGGCGACCAGATGTCCCAGGTGCTGTCGGCCATCGCGGACGGGGCCGCGAGCGCCCCCACGAGCAGGGCTCCGGACACGGCCGCAAAGCTCCTGGCCGCCCAGGTGAGCTTCTTCATTCGCGCTTTCCTCTCCATGAGCACAAGGCCGGCGGGCATGCCGAAGCAGAGGCATTCCGGACGCGGTTCCCGCGGCGGCCTCTTTCGTGATCGAATATGTCATGGGCGGCGGCGCAGGCGCTGTGACATATTCCGGGTCGTCACTCAGGGAGAGCACTACAGTGCCCCGAATGGTCCAGATGACACAGGTGTGATGCGTGTGGAATTCCGGACAGGTGCCCAGACCTCCGGAATCGACTTCGTGATCCATTGAGCCTTTTCCAACCTCACGCCGGGGCGTGCGGTGAAGGATGAGGGCGGGCCTTCACGATGTCGGTGATGTGGTTGGTGCTGAACTGCCTGACATACTGGGCCGACAAGGCCCACCAAGGCGCCGGCCATCCCGTCCGGGTCCCGTTCCGGGGGCGCCCGGCTCAATCGATGGCAGCGTCGGTACAGCTGTTCAGGGCACCCCAACCATCCGGGCCCGTCGGCAGGTTGGAAAAGGCTTGGTAATCGGCTGCCCCGCAGCGCTTTTGCCGGGGCCGGGCCCGGCAAGTAGATCGACCGATTAAGTGTGATGGTATGAGTTACCTCTTACATATTCCCCTATCGGGTGAATTGGAGGATGGTAGAAGCGAAATGCTGGACTTCGAGCAGGAGGTTCGTCATGACCACTCCGCCGCCGGTTGATGCGCGTAAAGCGCTGGATTTCCTCAGGACCAGTGGCCTGGTTGATCTCAGTGTTCCTCTGGAGCGCGTGGTCGGCCAGGTCAGTCAGCTGGACGATGTCGCAGGCTACGTACTGGCCTGGGAACGCTACGTCCTAGTCGTCGCCAACGAAGTAGCGGACGCTGTCACGCCCGCAGGCAGCTGACCCGCTGAAGAGCCCTACAACCAGGTGACTGCCGGGAGGATTCGATGATGGAAACAGAAGCACCCGGCGTCCGGTCATCTCGAAGGCGCGTGGTGGAGGACCGGGCGGTTGCCTGGCTCGCTGCGCGCCGGGGCCTGCTGGACCCGCGCACCACCCAGCCGGACCGTGTGCTGTTCACCCGCAAAGCGCTTATCGAGACGGCCTTTCTGGTGGGGTTGCGTGCCCGGCTCGATGACACACCCCTCGACGGCGACTATGCGGCCGTCTTCGAGCAGGTCGAGGACATCGCTGCTCAGCCTTCGTACCGGGAGATGATCGCGCGGGACGAACAGGCTCTGCTGCTGTACGCGGGAACATACGCTGCACTTCGGCTGTGCGGCCGTGAGGACCCGGAGTTCCGGCGCATCATCCAGCAGGCTGTGGACGGCGGGTACCCGGCGGCGTTCGAGCGGGTCCCCTACCGGCAGCTGGACCTGCTCCACACCCTGTACCTGTGCGGCATCGAACACGACCTGCCGCCCATGGACGAGGTTCTGCCATTCACCCTTCTGTGCCGGCGCCCGAACGTCCTCAAGCTGGCCGACCGCGACATCTACGCCATCACCCACACCCTCTTCTACGCGACCGACTTCGGTCAGCGTGAGCCGGCATGGCCCCGCGGCTACAGCCCCGGCAGGGCTGTCGAGCTCCTCGAAGGGCTCCTGGTCCTGGCCGAAGCCCGCGCCAATGCCGACCTCGTCGGGGAACTGCTGTGCTGCCTGTACTGCCTTGGCATCACCGCCTCCGAGGCGGCGGACCGGGCCTGGGACTTCCTGGAATCGGTTCAGGAAGACAACGGACGCGTGAACGGGCCCGAAGGCATCATCCACCCCGGACTGGACAGTGGGGACGAGGAGTTCCGGCACTGGGCAGAGGGCTACCACACCACCATCGTCACCGCCCTCGCCGGCCTGCTGGCGCGAATACCCCGACGCCCGAACAGGCCACGCCCGACCCTGCCGACTGCAGACGTGCCCCTGGGTTCGCCCCTGCGGCACGCCGTGGTGTGGTTGTGCGACCAAAGCATGAAGCAGGACCCGCGTGTGGGGCTTGCCGGAGTCACGGCCGCTGCCATCGGGGCCGCCGCCATCCGGGAACACCACCTCGCCCGGCCGGCCCTCGAACACTACGCAGCACTCCTCGCCGACGCGGACCCGGGTCTCTGGCAGGAGCAGGGTATGGAAGTCGCCGGTGAGTTCGCCCTGGCCCTGCGTGCAGCGGGAGCCGGCTGCTGCCCGTCCCTGGACGACTTCCTCACGAACACCGCCGAAATCGTCAGTTCACTCCACACCGTGCCCGCCGACGTTGCGGAAGGTGTGCACCGGCTGATCCGCCTCGGCCTCCTCGGCCCATCGACTGCCGCAGCCATCCCCCGGCAGCCCACACCGCGTGAGCAGCGGGTGTATCCCCTGCAGGCCGCTGCCTCCCTGCGCGAAGCCACAGAGACCTACCACCTCGGCCGACTCGCCGCGACCGTCCGTACCCTCGCCCAGACCGGATGGGGCCGGCACCGCATCACCCAGGACGCCATCGCCTTCCTCCTCGCCCAGCAGACCACCGACGGAGCATTCGGCTACCCCGCGAGCGACGGTCCGTCCACGCGGCGGCAGGCCCAGTGCTCCTGGACCCGAAGCGCAGTAACCGCCCTCGCCGCCACAGTCACGGAGCAGGCCTCACACCCGGAACAGGCGCGAAGGGGGATGATCCCGGCTCCGGACTGCAGCCCCCGGTGATGCCGCGGTCCACCGGCGCGGTGAGGAACCGCGCGCCCCGCGCCCGCAGTGTCTCGTAGGCGCCTTGGCACGGATGACCACCCCGCCGCAGCGACACACGGTCCGGACCGTACCGGCGCTCCCGGGCCCGGCACCGGTACTCGGGCAGGATGAGGGGACAGGACACACATCCTGCCGAGGCCATGGGAGACCCCGCCTATGACGACCGACCAGCCATCCGATTCCGTGCGCGTCCTCGTCTTCGGCGCCTCACTGCGCCGCGAGTCACTGAACACCCGGCTCGCCGCGCTCGTGGCCCGGCTGGCCGAGCAGGCCGGCGCGACCGTCGACCATGCGCACATGCGCGAGTTCGACATGCCGTTGTATGACGCAGACGTGGAGACCGCCGAGGGGATCCCGCCCGGCGCGCTCGCGCTGCGCGATCGGCTGACGGCGTGCGACGCCTTCGTGATCTCCGCGCCGGAGTACAACGCGTCGCTGCCGGGTGTGCTGAAGAACGCCGTCGACTGGGTCTCCCGGATCCGGCCCCAGCCGTTCAAGGACAAACACGCCCTGCTGACCTCCGCCTCCCCGTCCATGGTGGGCGGCAACCGCGGGCTGTGGTCGCTGCGCATGCCGCTCGAACACCTCGGCACACGCGTCTACCCGGACATGTTCAGCCTGGCCAACGCGCACCAGGGATTCACCGACACCGGTGACCTGGCCGATCCCGGGCTCCAGGACCGGCTGGCGGAGGCCGTGTCCTCGTTCCTGCGCCTGGTCGAGGCGGACACCCGATACGTATGCCTGCAACGCCGCTGGTATGAATTCCTTGGCGACCGCACCGACGCGCCCGTCACCCAACGGGCCCAGGACTGACCCGCACGGCTGGCCGCACCCCGCGGGGAGCCACCTCGGCAGCCTCGCCCCGTTGCGCCTCCTGGCACGGCACGCGCGCGTGGCGGAAGCTCAAACGAGAATCTGAGCGGCCCTTGCCGTCGGGCGAAACACCGAGTGTGTTCGCCGGCAGCCGCAACTCGAACTGGTCAGCCGCAACCTTGCTGTGGTCTGCCTGCGGCACAGGCCTCCCCGGCTGGCCGACGAGGCCGTGGACTCACACAACGCCACCCTCGCCGTGCGGTTGCGCCAGGACGGCCATGCTCTGGCGATGACCACCGTCGTCGACGGGCGCAACGCCATCCGCCTGTGCATGACCAACCCTCGCACCACCCGCAAGGACATCGAAACCACACTCGTGCGGATGGTGGACCTCGGCGGGGCTGTCGGCTCGACTGCGTAGCAGAGGAATCCGTACCCGGCGGGGTGCGCAGCGTGCCGTCCGGGGTCAGGCCACGGAGTGGGTGATGGTGCCTGTGTAGGTTCCTGCGACGGCTGTGGTGGGCACGGTGATGATGAGGGTGGGGTTCCAGCTGCAGCTGTGGCTGTTGGTGCCGCCGCTTCTGCGGAACGCGATCTGGGGGGAGTTCAAGGTGACGGCCTGGCCGGCGTTGAGCTGGCCCGGGATGCAGGTTCCGGCCCCGGTGGAGGCGGTGCGCGGGCCGGACCAGTAGGCGATGTTGGCGTTGGGGATCGTGCCCCCGGTCGTGGTCATGGCGGTCGCGGTCACGGTGGCGTTCCAGGTGGTCTGCTGGTTGCCGTTGACCCGGACGGTTCCCAGTTGTGCGCTGCGAGTGCCTCCGATGGCTGCTGATCCGAGGTCGGCTGTGGTGGGGGCGGTGATGCTCACGACAAGAACTTGCACGGGTTCCGTTTCCACGGGGGAGGGCGTGGGGCCGGGGCTTGGCGGGGCGATGGCCGCCGCGAGGAGCGCGGCGGTGAGGAGGTGGGGATGCACGGAGGTGGGTTCGTTTCGGTTCGTCAGCCGGTTCGCGAGGCGTTTGCTTGTCGTCTGCGCAGGGCGGTGGTCAAGAGGGCGAGAGCGACGAGGACTCCGCCGCCTATCCAGAGCATGAGCGAGGGTTCGCCGGAGAGGAGCTGGGCGGCCACCGGGCGGCCTTCTCCTCTGTCCGGGAAGGTGAGGCGGGCGGAAGCCGTCTGCTCGAGGAGTCCGCTGCGCAGGGTGACTTCGGCGGTCCAGGGCCCTTTGGGCAGGCTGCTTCCCAGGGTGAAGGTGGTCTGTGCGACGTCGCGGGGTTTGAGCGTGGGGCCGTGATTGCTCGTGAAGGGTCCGGCGGTCAGACCGTCCGGGCCGTTGCGGAGCGTCAGCCTGCCGCTGATGTCCACGGCGCGGGCTCCGGTGTTGCGTACCTGCGCCCTGAGCTGGGGGACGCCGCCTGGACCACGGGCCGGGATGAGCTTGGTGATCTCGAAGTCGGAGGGTGGCTCCCCACCGGGACCGACGTCGAGATAGACGCGGATGCCGGCACGGTTGACCATGCCGATGTTGGCGCCCGGCCCCGGGGCGGTACGGTGTTCGGCCCAGATCACCGCGTAACGCTCTCCTCGGGAAGCCCTGCGGGGTACGTGGATCGTCGCTCGCGCTTCGGCCGTCTCGTGCGGTCCCAGCTCAAGGCGGGTCCGGTTCAGGGAGATCCAGGTGGTGAGCTCGTTTCGCTTGCCGGCGGGGGCGAACGCGAACCGGCCTGCGCGGATGTTGGCCGCTCCCGGGTAGAGCCGAATCCTCAGGGGCCGGGGATTGTCGTTGACCACCAGGATGCTGCGGCGGATCACAGCGCCGGGCGGGAGGTGGTCGATGATGTAGCTCGATGCCCGGGGGTCGTCCCTGCGGTCAACCGGGGCCTCGAGAAGCTTGACACCCAGGTTGAGATGGGGGGCGGGCGGCCTCGGATCGGCCGTGGCCGGCTGGCCGAGCAGCCAGAGCCCGGCCACCACCAGAACGGTGAGCAGAAATCGCATGCGGCTCAGGCCACCGAGTGAGTGATCGTGCCGGTGTACTCGCCGGCCGCGGCGGTGGTGGGAACGTCGATGCTGAGCGTGGGATTCCAGGTCGCGGTGTTGGCGCCGCCACCTCCCGTGTGAGAGAACGCGGTACGCGTCGTGTCAAGGGTCACGGCGTCGCCCGCAGTGGGCTGTCCGGGGGTGAAGGTTCCGCTGCCTTCCATGCTCGTCGCGGGGCCCGACCAGTAGGTCACATTGTTGTTGGGGACCGTCTCGTTGGGGCTGCCCCCGCCGGTGGTGAAGTCGGTCGAGGAAACGGACGCGGTCCAGGGAGCCGGCACCACACCGCGCCCGTCATTGACGGTGACCGGCCCGATCTGCCCGGAGGTCGTGTCACCGATGTCGACGTTCGGCAGCGATGCGTCGGGCGGAGCGGACACCGTCAGTGCCCCGCCTTGGACGACGAACGTCGTGTTGGTGTCCACGGCCCACGCCGAGGACACCACAGCCGACGCCACCACAGACACAGCGGCCACCACTACTACGGACGAAACTCTCATTCATCACTCCTGGCTGGATCAGCTTGCCCCCAGCCGTGTATCAGTATCGGCCCCGCCGCACCCGAAGGCGTTCGCTTCAGACTCCAAGGCCGTGCCCTACATTCGCCCATCCGGCCCTGGGCGACCGCCGGCGGGCATTTGAGATGCCAGGGGGCTTGCGGTTGTCCACACGGCACGGCGGCTCCGGCGCACGATACCGGCCTGTGCGCGCCGGCCACGGGCGACGAGTTTGCCCCGAGTCGATATCCAGACACCGATCAACTCATTGACGGCGTGTATGTGCAGCGAGGAACGTACGTAGTGCTTCCATATCACCATTCCTCCTGCTCTGGCCTGCAGGAATGGACCCTCTTCAGGGTGCCCACGCGACGCCCCGGCACATGCGACCCCCCTGAAACAACGCCCCTGTAAGGAGGCGCCGTGCTGCGACAACATCCGGCCAGAAGAATCGGAACAGGCGCACGGAGCGCGGTGACTGCCGTGCTGACCGCCATAGTGCTGGCCACCACTCAAGGCCTTGCCTGGGCGGGCGCACCGACGTTCGCCACCCATGTGCAGTACGCCACGGCAGGCGAACCCCTGGCCGTGACCGTGACGGACTTCGACGGCGACGGATTCGAGGACGTGGCCTCCGTCAACTTCAGCGCCAATTCGATCTCCGTCCTGCTCGGCAACGGCGACGGCACCTTGGATGCCAAGACCGACTACACCACCGGCACCGGCCCCTTCGGCGTGGCGACCGGTGACCTCAACGAGGACGGCGACACCGACCTGGTCGTTCTCAACAACCTTGCCAACACGCTGTCGGTGCTGCTGGGCAACGGCGACGGCACCTTCGGTGCCAAGACCGACTACACCACCGCAGCCAGCCCGTACAAGGCCGCGATCGGCGACTTCGACGAGGACGGAAACCTCGACGTCGCCGCCACGGCAGCGGACGCCGACTCCGTCTCCGTCCTGCTGGGCAACGGCGACGGCACCCTCGACGCCAAGACCGACTACACCACCGGCACCTATCCATTCGGCGTGCTGGCAGGCGACTTCGACGAAGACGGCAACCTCGACCTGGCCGTGTCCAACCAGGGAGCCGATTCGGTGTCGGTGCTGCTGGGCAACGGCAACGGCACCTTCGACGCCAAGACCGACTACACCACCGCAGGGCAACCAACCGGTCTGGTGACAGCGGACTTCGACGAGGACGGAAACCTGGACCTGGCAACCGCGAACCTCGATGCCCAGTCGGCGTCCGTCCTGCTGGGCAACGGCGACGGCACCTTCGACGCCAAGACCGACTACACCACCGACTGGGCGCCCTTCGGTCTTGTCGCCGCCGACTTCGACGGCGACGGCAACATCGACCTCGCCACACCCAACGTCGCCGCAAACAACGTCTCCGTACTGCCCGGGACCGGGACCGGCACGTTCTCGACCCGAAGCGACTTCACCGTCGGCGACTACCCGTTCTCCATCGCGGCGGGCGATCTCAACGAAGACAGCCGCCCCGACCTGGTGACGCCGAACATAATGGCGGACACGGTGTCGGTGCTCCGCAACACCACGACGTAGCACCACAGGCACCGCGGAGCTCGCACAGTTCGCGTAGCTCGCACAGCTGTTGAGACCAGCCCCAACCGGCGGCTGTTCACGAGTGGCCTCTGACACCCTCCCGGATCCCGCCCGCCGGCCCGGCCCCACGGCCGAGCCGGCGGGCGGGCCCGCTCAGCCGAGGCGGGTGAGCCGGGCGCCGACGGAGGGCTCGGTCAGGGCGTTCCGGACGGCCACCGGCACGCTCTTGGCCCCTTCACCGTCACCGGCCGTCAGGGTGCCGACCTCCGTGCCGGCCTTCGCCTTGTGCGGCAGCGGTGAGGCGCCGGCGCCGGTGGCGAGGGTGAGCTTGAACTGCTGGCCCGGAACGCCGATCACGTTCAGATCCTTGGTGGCCACGAGCGGCGTGCGGCCGCCGAGGCCGTCGTCCACGTAACCGACCGTGTCGCCCTTGCGGATGAGCGGGGTGGACGCCAGGGCCGTCCGCACCGCCTCGATGATCTTCTTGCTGTTCGCCAGCACCAGGGCCAGGCTCTCGGTCGCGTACGGGTCCGGGCCCTCCACGCGCTGCTCCATCAGCGTGCCGAGGATCAGCGGGGTCTCGTCGCCGACCGACTTGTACGCCGCCCACATCAGCGTTCCGCCGGCCGGTGTGCTGGAGCCGGTCTTGATGCCGCGGACGCTGAGCCCCTGCACGCTGAGCAGCTTGTTGTTGTTGATGAGCGGCTCGGCCAGCCCCTTGATGGGTGCGCTGGGCATGGCGACGATCGCGCGGAAGACCTCGTCCTTCATCACCGCCTCGGCCAGCTTCAACTGGTCGGTGGCAGTGCTGACGGTGCCGGCGTCCAGGCCGCTGGGGTCCGTGTACGTGGTGTCCTTCATCCCGAGGTCCTTGGCGGCGGCGTTCATCTTCTCCACGAACGCGGCCTCGGAGTCGCTGCCGGTGTCCCAGCGGGCCAGCAGGCGGGCGACGTTGTTGGCCGACGGGATCATCAGCATCTTGAGCATGTCCTGCTGGCTGAACTTCGTCCCGGCCGTGAGCCCCTGGATACGGGACTCGTTCTCGGAGTTGCCGTCGGCCACGGCCTTCGCGTCGACCGTGATGTCGGGACCGGGCTCGTTCTTGCGCAGGGAGTGGCCCTTGAGGATCACGTAGGCCGTCATCACCTTGGCCACGCTGGCCGTGGGGACGGGCTTCTGCTCGCCGAACGTGCCGATGTCGCCGGAGCCGGGGATGCGGACGGCCCCCTGGCCCTTGGCGGGCCAGGGGATGGAGAACCGGCCGTCGACGGTGTGACCGGTCTCGGCGGCGACGAGCCGGGGGGCGGGGAGCGGACGCAGCAGCTGGGCGCCGGCAATGGCCCCGGCGAGGAGCAACAGGATCGGCGTCCACACCTTGACGCGGCGCAGCGCGGTCCGGCGGGGGGTCTCCGGCGGGGGAGGGGTGTTGGTGAGCTCGGCCAGCAGATCCAGCGGTCGCTGGGGCGTCGTGGGCGTCGTGGGCGTCGTGGGCGCGGGGGCCTGGGGTTGCGGCTGGGGCCGCGGCGCGGCGGGCTCCGGCACGTCGAGCGGCTTGAGGGCGGCGATCCGCCTCGTCCGCTCGGAGTCGCTCTCCCCTCCCCGAGCCCACGCGGGCACTCTCGGGCCGTCGTCCCCGGCCGTGGCCTTGGTGCCGGTGCCGGTGCCGGTGCCCGTCGCGGCGTTGGCCTTGGGCTTCCGGTCTGTCGCGGCAGCGTCGGGCGCGCGGAAGGCGACGGTTCGCGTGTCCTCGCCTCCGCCGTCGGAGCCGGTCGTGGCGGCCGGGGCGTCCCCGGCCTTGGTCCCGTCACCCGGCGCGTCGGCGCGCGTCGCGGGCTTGGTCCCGGCCTGGGCCCTGTCGCGTACCGGCTTGGCGAGTGTCAGCGTGCCGTCGGCCTTTTCGTCGGCCTTCTGGTCGGCCTCGGCTGCGGTCCCGGTGGGGCTTGCGGGCGCGTCATCCGGCTCGGGCTCGGTGTCCTTTCCGGTGCCGGCGGTGGGCCGAGGCCCGCGCTCGGGTTCGTTGCCCGCTGCGGCAGCGGCGGGTGCGCTCGGCGCCCCGGGGTCCGATGCGGGTGTGGACCCGGCCTTGGAGCCCGCCCCCGCAACGTCGGGTACGGGCTGGGTGGGCGTCAGGGGGCCGTCGGCCTTCTCGTCGGCCTCGGCGTCAGGGGTGGGTCGAGTCCCGCTCCTGGGCTCATCGCCCGGTGCGGAGGCCTTGGGCGCGGGTGACGCGACGGCTTCCGCGTCATCGGCCCCGGTGTCGCTCCCGGGCTTGGCGGCGGTACGTGCGGGCAGGGTGAGCACGTGCGTGTCGTCGGCCGTCTGCCCGGCCTTGGCTTCCGCTTCCGTGTCCGTGTCGCCCGCGGCCTCGGCACCAGCCTCGGACTCGGACTCGGACTCGGCCTCGGACTCGGACTCGGACTCGGTGTCGGACTCGGCCTCGGTGTCGGTGTCGGGCTGGGGGGTCCTCGCGTCAGTGTCGGCGTTGTCCTCGACGCCGGAACGAGTCCCGGCCGTGCTGTCGGCCATGGGCCACGCAACGTCGGGCGAACGGTCGGCCTTTCCCCTTGCCTCGGCTTCGGCCTTGGCCCTGGGGGTGTCGCCGGGCGTGGCGGTACCGCGCGCGGACTGCGTGCCGTCGGCCGTCTCACCGGTTTCGGCCGCGGTATTGGTGCTGCTGCCGGCCGAGGACCGGGCTTTCGCCCCGCTGCTCGCGGCTTCGCTGCCTCGGGCGGCAGGGTCGGGTGTGGGCGGCGAGACCGCGCCCGTGCGGTCGGCCCCGGCATCCGTCTTCTGCTGGGCGGTGTCGCGTGCAGGCTCGGGCTCGCCGGCCTCGGCCCTGTTCTCGGGCTCGTCGCCCGGTGCCTCAGCGCCGCGTGTGAGGAGCGCGCGGTCGGCGTCGGCCTCGGCCGTGTCGTCAGCTGTGATCGGCGCGATGGCAGGCGTGTCCTCGGCCGCTGTGACGTCCGCGTTGTCCGGTTCCGCGGAAGTGTCGTCAGGGCCTGCCCCCGTGGTGGTCCTCTCGAGCTCCGGGTCGTCCGGAGAACCGCCCGCCACCGTTATCGCCTTCATCCCAGCCCCGCCTTGTCACTCACACTGTGCAGATACCGTGTCGCGATGCCCCTGCGGAGCCCCGCCGCACTGCTAGATGTGCGCAGCGCACGGCTCGTTCCCCCTTCTCGTCCTGTGACCGTTGTTCGGCACGCCGTGCCGGACGTGTTCCGCTCCCGCGCCGCGGCCGTGACGGTGCGGATCAACCCCCGCGGCGGAGACGACGATGATGCCGATCCGCGCGATCAGGCCGTCCAGTACGGCGCCTGCCACTGCACCTACGCCGCCACCCGGGTCGACACCAGGCTCCGCTGGGCACGGCCAGGCCGGCCGAACTCGGCCTGCGCGACCGGGTCCAGGCGGTCGTCCTCGGCTACCGGGTCGGGTCGGGCTGGTGTCCGACACCGCCTGAACTGCCCGCCGGGCTCACCGCATCTCCCGTTCCACGAGGGCGCGGAAGGTGCCCGCGGGCCGGCCGGTGAGGCGCTGGACGGAGTCGGTGATGCGGTCCTCCGCGCCCTCGGCGATGGCGCGGTCCATGCCGGCCAGCAGCGCGGCGAACTCGTCCGGCATCAGGACGGCGAGGCGATCGCGCATCCGCTCGTAGGACAGCGGTCGGTGGACCACGGGCCGGCCGGTGACCTCGGTGATGACCGTGGCGATGTCGTCGTAGCCGAGTGCCTCGGGTCCGGTGAGGACGAGATCGGTGTTGGGGGCGTGTTCGTCGGTCAGGGCGTGGACGGCTACGGCCGCGATGTCCTCGGCGTCGACGAAGCCGATGCGGCCGCTGCCGGCGGCGGTCCAGATGGCGCCTTCGTCACGGATGCTGAGGGCGTGCATGTGCGTGCCGGTGAAGTTCTGCATGAACCAGGACGGCCGCAGCACCGCCCACTCGTCGAAGATGCCCGGCAGCGCCTGGTGCACCTGGCCCACGGCCGGCCCGCCCTCAGGGATGGAGGAGGCGCTCAGGAGCACCGTACGCCGCACGCCGGCGGCGTGGGCCCGGCGCAGGAAGGGCAGGACGACGGCTGCGGGGTCGGGATCGCCCACGGGCGGGATCACGTAGATGCGGTCGACGCCGTCGAGGGCGGCGCCATGGGTGCCCGGGTCGTACCAGTCGAAGCGGACCGCCTCGGCTCCTCTCACCGGTGTGGCCTTGCGGCCGGCCGCCCTGACCGCGTGACCGGCGGCCGTCAGCCGGGCGGTGGCGCGGCTGCCGGTGGTGCCGGTGGCGCCGATGACCAGGGTGGTGGGGCGGGTGACGGTCATCGGCTGCTCCCGGCGAAGTCGGTGCCGGGTTCGAGAACGGCGAGGGGGTTCCAGTAGTCGCGGTAGGAGGTGATGCGCCCGTCCTGAACGGTGACGACGGCGATGTAGGTCATGTCGAACGGGCTGCCTGTCTCCACCAGGCGGCCGACGCCGCGCATCTCGACCACGATGGTCTCCGGATCGACGGTCTGGTGGATCCGCAGGTCGGCTTCGGGGAATTCGTGCAGATCGATGTGGTCGGGGTACGGGCGCATGTAGTCGGCGATGGCCTCCTTCCCTGCCAGCCGCTCGGGCCGGCCCGGGGGCGCGAACGGGAACTCCATCACCCCGTCCTCGGCCCACAGGCCGACCCAGCCGGGAATGTCCTTGTCGAGCAGCAGCCGCAGGCTGTGGCGGTAGAGATCCGCCGGAGAAGCCGGTACGGACATGGGTATCCTCCGTCTCGTAAAATACGGACCCTGGGTCCGTTTCGACGATACGGACTCGGGGTCCGCTTTGCAATTGGAGGAACCGCGTGCCTGTGCCCGAGCGCAACGAGCGCAAACCCCGCAAGGACGCCGCCCGTAACCGGAAGGCCGTCCTGGAGGCCGCCGACGCTCTCTTCGCCCGCTGCGAGAGCCCGGAGGACCTCACCATGGCCGACATCGCGGCAGCGGCCGGCGTCGGCAAAGGAACGCTCTTCCGCGCCTTCGGCGACCGCGCCGGGCTGCTGCGCGCGCTGTACGAGGCGCGGCTCGAACCGATCAGGGAGGCCGTGGAAGCGGGCCCGCCGCCCCTGGGGCCCGCCACCCCACCGCAGCAGCGCGTGCCCGCCCTGCTCGACGCCGTGCTGTGCTTCAAGCTCGACAACCGCCGCCTCGCGCTGGCCCTGGAGGAGAGCGGGAGCAGCAGCCTCTATCAGGCGGAGCACTACGAGCGGTGGCACAGCCTGCTCCAAGACGTGCTGGAGCAGATTCCCGGCCTGGCCGAGAGCGACTTCACCGCCCATGCCCTGCTCGCCGCCACCCGGGCCGACCTCGTCGAGCGTCTGGCCGGCCGGGAGGGCGTGCCGCGCGAGCGGCTGCGGGCTCAACTGGCGGACTTCGCGGCCCGGGTCGTGACTTCCCGCCCGCCCCAGGGATCGCCCTCCGAGGACTGATCGGAGCGCGCAGGGCATGAGCGAGGGCATCCTGAGGTAGCACTGCTCGACCTGGGCGGTCAGGTCGCCCAGGTCAACCGTGATCCCCTCGGCATCCCAGGCGACCTGCCCGGCGATGAAGACCATCCGCGAACCGGAAGCGCCTGCTGGAGCGCAACGGCCTGGGAGGGAGCACGGTGCACCGGACGGTGGCGCATCCCCCGCGAGAGCTACGCGCACCGTCCTCGCAGGTGACGCGCCGCCGTCGCCGCGCTTGTAGCGTGGTATCTGACGAGGCGGAGGGGGGACCATCCATGTCGGCACCGCGTGTCGTCTCGCTCATGCCAAGACGACGCATCCCTGTCGCTCGAGCTCGGTCAGTAGCGGTAGGGAGGGATCGATATCGTTCCATCGCAGATCCAGCTTCTCCAGTGATGGAAGCAGGGTGAGCCAGTCCGGCAGCTGGCTGAGACGGTTGCTCCGCAGGTCGATCTGACGTAGTCGCGGGAGGCCGGCCAGTGACCGCGGTAGCTCGGCCACGGAGTTCTCGCGCAGGTCCAGGTGACGAAGTTCGTGCAGTTCAGCGATCGACGGCGGCAAGTGCTCGATCGTGTTTCCCCGGAGCCAGAGCTCACGCAGGTTGCGGAGTCGGCCGATGGAGTCGGGCAGCGTGGTGAGCCGGTTGTGCTGTGCCCTGAACTCGATGAGGCTGGTCATCCTCCCGATGGCCTCGGGGAGGGCGGTGAGGGAGTTCTCACTGATGTTGAGGTAACGCAGCCGGGTCAGGTTTCCCAAAGTGTCCGGAATCCGTGACAGCTGGTTGTCGTGCAAATAGAGGCAGCCGCTGAGCTCGTTCAGATTGCTCAGTTCGTCGGGTACTGACGTGAGTGCGTTGTGGCCAAGGTCCAGGGTCGTCAGCTGGTGGAGCCGACCGATCTCCGGTGAGAGGGCCGTGAGTCCGTTGTTCGCAAGGATCAGCACGCGGAGCTCGGTCTGTTGCCAGACTGATTCGGGCACTTCTCCGAGTTCCTGGCGCCACAGGTTCAGCGTGTGCCTCACGGCCTTCTCACCTTCGTCAGCGGTCTTGGGCCTCGATTCTCATCCGGACTTCGGGGGACAGGCAGCCAGTTCGGAACAGGATCAACCCTGCCTCGGCATGGTCAGTGCGTGTGCGCGTGCGCGTGCGCGTGCCGGCCAGGCGGTAGGGGTCACTCGAGATGTGTGGAAACCTGTCGTCGCGAGAGGACCAGCCTCCGTCGCTGTCGGTCGATCTCTGTGACGACGACCATGATCTTGTCGCCGACCTGGACGACATCCTCTGGATCCGCGACAGGCGTCCATGTCAGCTCTTGCAGATGGACCAGTCCCACGATGTCGTCGGTGACCTGGACGAAGACGCCGAACGGGACCAGCTTGGTGACCCGTCCCTGCAGCATCTGCCCCACCGCGGCACCGTCGGCGAACAAGGGGAAAGGGTCGGGCTGCGTGGCTCGCAGGGACAGCCTGGCCTCTCCGTTCGTTGTGTCGAACTGGAGGAATTCGCACGAGACGCGCTGTCCCACCTGCACGACGTCCGAAACCGTGTCGAAGTGTCGCCAGGACAGCTCGGGGATCGTGATGAACCCGACGCCGGGGAAGACCGGGTGGTCCGGGCCGTCGTCCAGCGCTACGAACACACCGAACCGTTCGATCGACGCGACCCCGCCCGAAAGTACCCCGCCAACCTGGAGGGATTTCAGAACCCGACTGGGTCCTCGACCGCGCGACCTGGGCCGTCATCCAGGCCGGGCTGCCCCGCCCCATCGCATTCGCCGGACGATCCCAGAACCAGCGGTCGACGACCTCCTGCGGGAATGCGCGTCAGAGTTCACCTGGTCTCAGCTCACCGGCAGCGAAGCGACCCCCGCCCCGAGCAGCCAGCGCCTCGGCCCCTACGCCAGCGAGCCTGACAACAACAACGGCCCCCAGGCCCTCATTCGGAGCCGTCTCGTCCGGCCTCGCGGCTTCCTCTGCTGCCTCGAACTCCGGATGGCCGCGCCATGCCGCGTTCGACGGGTGCGCGGGAGATGGCCAGTGCCCGGTTGACCGTTGGCCGAATCGCGGACAGTTCGCCGCCGGGCGGTCGTCGGCGTCCGGGATCCCGCGAACGGGACGGGTGGCATGCCGACGCCATAGGCCAAGCCGAACGTCAGATACCGGCCACCGATCGGCACTTAAAGCAGGCGATGAGAAATGCGGAAATATCCAGACGATAGCGCATGAATCGGTCAGAGGGGCTTTGAGTCAACAGGTTCAATTTTCCTTTGCCGGCAGGTGCGGACCCGTGAAGGATCTCTGCCGTCCCCAACAGGGGGAAAAAGGGGAGGGAATTTCATGAAGATTGCCGGTAGATCCGTCGCTTTCGCCATCGCGGGCGCAGCCATCGCGACTGTAGGCCTCGCGGCGCCGGCCACCGCGGACGCGTCTGCAACCGCCAGCGCCTCCGGAGCCACCGTCACCGTCCACCACCGCGGGGACGGCACCCAGCCGCCTGCAGAGCTGGGCAACCCCTCTGAATGGGGTGTGGTGACGTTCAAGATGGACGCTTCGACGGGCTCTTTCAGCCCGCTGTCGCGGACATGCCTCAGCCCGTCCAGCGGTGGCACCTGGTGTTACGGCTGGTACGCAAGAGAGGTCAGCCCCGGGGTAGTCAATAAGTACTGCTACTCGAATTACCATCACCAGACGAAGGGGCACTCGTCCACGGTGAAGCTCGCGGGCAGTACGCGTCGCGTTCACGCCACAGCCGGCAACACGTCCAACGCGAACCTCACTGCGGGTCTCGCCTACACCTGCTCCACCTACTACAGCGTCGATTAGGTTCCGATCGCCGCACCAAGCGGTAACTCCTCGGAAGGTGCGGTAGGTTGATGAGCCGCTCTGGGGCTGTTCGGTTGCCCGGGCAGCCCCAGGGCGGCGCCACCTCCGACTCGGACTTACCCACTGAACGGGGAAGAGAAATCATACGATTTACGCGTGCTCGCGTTGTGCCGGTCGCTGTGTCTCTCGGAGCGGGTTTGCTGCTCGGCCTGGTGGGCCCCGTTGCCGGGAAATGGGATAATCCCGTTTGCGTCGCCGTGAGTATTGTTTTTTCTAGTGGTTGGCCGTGGGCCTGCTATGCGTTGCTGGTGGGCTATTTCCGCCGTTCCAAAATCGAGTCGGCATTGCTGGCGTCTTTGGGACTCGGCATCGGTGTAGTCGCGTACTACCTTTTCAAGGACATGAATCCCACCATTCCGGCCGGAATGAAATCCGCCACCTCCATTCCGGATGGGATGGAGTCTGGCACCTCCAGCGAGGGGCAAATTCTCGTGTGGGGAATGGCGGCTTTCGTGTTTGGTGCGCCTGTGGGGCTCATGGGGAACGTAGCGCGAACTCCCGGAGTCGGTGGCCTTCTGTTCCGTCTGCTTGTTCCATTGATCGCCTTCTTCGAGGCGACTCAGCGATTGAGCGTAGAGGCGGACTCGCAGGGTCCGGTTTTCGCCATGACCTGGAACGTAACTCGCGTCGCAGCATGCGTCGTCGCCGTGGCTCTCGTGGGACACACGGTGTGGAGCTGGCGCGTTAGGCGTAGCCGAGCCGACGGGCGAACGGAAGCTGCCGCGCCCGCACGGCGTCTCTGACGCCTCGTTCTGACGTTGCCACAGGCCCGGACGTTCCGTGCCGAGCCGTCTCACGCTGCTGCCCTCACGAGCACGAAGGGTACGGGCATGTACGACGAAGAACGGTTGCCGCTGCTGACGTTGGAAGAGATGCACGGTGTCATCGACGTCCTGGTGCACGACCTCGCCGCACGGGTCCCGTCCCGCGAATGAACCCGCCCGCACCCCCAAGCCACGGCGTCGCGCTCGACATGCCGGACTCCAGGCGCCCGCCGGCGCCTTACGGGTATGTGCCGACCCCGGTCCGCCAGGACAGCTGAACCACGACAACGCAAAACAGCCCCGCCCTCCGAAGAGGACGGGGCTCATCGAGCGTTTCAGCACGGCCACTCATCGGGTGACGGCGGTGGTGGCGCCGCCGAGTGCGACCGCGTCGGCGACAGCCGCGCCGACTACTCCGCTGTGGCCGGCACGTCCGCCAGTCGCAGCGGACCCCGGCGGGGCGGACGCCGGTCCGGCCCTGAGCGAGCAGGGTCGACCCGTTCTGAGTACGCTGAAAAGGATTTCTGCGCCCACCGTCCTGCCTTGAGCGCGAGCGCAGCGGCCGCCGATGGTTCGTCCTGCCGCGCGAGGCGGCGCCCTTCCCTGCGTGCATCGAGCAGGTGGCTTTCCCCAGGTGACTTTCCGCAGGTGACTCTCCCATGGACATCAACACCATTACCGAAGTCGTCCGGCGGCCGTCCGACCAGCCGGGTGCAGACTGGCGCGAAGGCGATGCCTGGCTGGCGGGCGGCACATGGCTGTTCTCCGCGGAGCAGCCGGACCTGCGCCGCCTGGTCGATCTGACGGCGCTGCCCTGGGACCCGCTCGTCCCGAGCGACGAGGGTCTCGAGATCGGCGCCACGTGCACCATCCGTGACCTGTACGCCTTCGCACCGCCGCCCGACTGGACCGCGGGCAGCCTCATCGGCACGGCCTGCGAGGCGTTCCTGTCCTCGTTCAAGGTCTGGAACTCGGCCACCGTCGGCGGGAACATCTGCATGTCCCTGCCCGCCGGTCCGATGATCACTCTGACGGTCGCGCTCGAGGCCCGGTACGAGCTGTGGGCCGCCGACGGGTCCGTACGCACCGTCGATGCCCTCGACTTCGTGACCGGCGACAACCGCAACATCCTCGCTCCCGGGGAAATACTGCGCCGGATCGACATTCCGGCACACGCACTGCGGAAGCGGCCCGCGCACCGCCGGTTCACACTGACCCACCTCGGCCGCTCGACCGTGTTCCTCATCGGTACGAACACGCCCGGCACGAGCGATTTCCTGCTCACCATCACCGCCGGCACGACACGGCCTGTCCGCCTCGCTTTCGACACCGTGCCCGATGTTCGGACCCTGCGGCAGAGCATCGACGTCATCCCCGCCGACGTCTGGTTCGCCGACGCCAACGGCACCCCCGACCACCGTCGCCACCTGACCGGCTACTTCGCCGAAGAAATCCGCGGCGAGCTCATCCAGGGAGGCCGGTCATGACCTACCTCGTGAACGGCAGGAGCTTCGACGAAGAACCGGACCCCGGCCAGTGCCTGCGCACCTTCCTGCGCGCCCTCGGTCATTTCGGCGTCAAGAAGGGGTGCGACGCGGGGGACTGCGGCGCGTGCACCGTGTGGCTGGACGGGATCCCGGTCCACAGCTGCATCACCCCCGCCTTCCGCGCGGACGGCCGTGAGGTCACCACGATCGAGGGCCTCGGATCGCCCGGCGACCTGCATCCCGTGCAGCGCCGGTTCCGGGATGCCCCGGGGTTCCAGTGCGGCTTCTGCACCGCCGGGATGATCATGACGTCGGCGGCCTTCACCGAGGAGCAGAACGCGGACCTGCCGCGGGCATTGAAGGGGAATCTCTGCCGTTGCACCGGCTACCGGTCGATCGAGGACGCCGTGAAGGGCATCACGAGCGTGCAGACGGCCGAGCCGGGCAAGGCCGTCGGAACCAGCGTCGGCGCGCCGGCCGCCGAGGAGGTGGTGACCGGCCGGGCCGAGTTCACGATGGACACCCGCATGGAAGGCATGCTGCACCTCAAAGTGCTGCACTCGCCGCACGCCCACGCCCGGATCGTCTCGATCGACAAGACGGCCGCGCTCGCCGTCCCTGGCGTGTACCGCGTCTACACCTGGGAGGACGTGCCGCGCAGGCGCTTCACCACGGCGATCCACACCGACCACCTCGTCGACCCCGACGACACCTACATCCTCGACGACACGGTCCGATTCGTCGGCCAGCGCGTTGCCGCCGTCCTCGCCGACACGGTCGGGGCGGCCGAGGAGGGCTGCCGGAAGCTGGCCGTGGAGTACGAGGTGCTGCCGGCGGTCTTCGACCCGGAAGAGGCCATGGCCGACGGTGCTCCCCAACTGCACGGCTCCGAGGACCCGTTCGTCCGCGACTCAGTCCACAACCTTCTGCTGGAGATCCACTCCCACATCGGCGATGTCGAGGCCGGGTTCGCCGCAGCCGACGTGATCCACGAGGCCACCTACTCCTCGCCGCGCGTGCAGCACGCCCACCTGGAGACCCACGGCTCGATCGCCTGGATGGAGGACGGCCGGCTGAACGTCCGCACCAGCTCGCAGTCGCCGTCGATCGCGAAGGTCAAACTATCCTACCTGTTCGCGCTGCGCCCGGACCAACTCCGCGTCTTCTGCAAGCGCGTCGGCGGCGGTTTCGGCGGCAAGCAGGAAGTCATCTCGGAGGACCTGGTCGCGCTCGCCGCCCTGGACACCGGTCTGCCCATATGTCTCGAGTTCACGCGCGAGGAGGAGTTCACCACGGCCTCGCCGCGCCATCCGATGAAGCTGACGGTCAAGCTCGGCGCGAAGGCGGACGGCACGCTCACGGCACTCCAGGTGCGCAACGTGTCCAACACCGGTGCCTACGGCAACCACGGCGGCGAGACGCTGTACGCGGGCGGCGCCGCCGTCATGATCTACCGCTGCCCCAACAAGAAGTACGACGCCTTCTCCGTCTACACGAACACGGTGCCGAGCGGCGCGCTGCGCGGCTACGGAATGACGCAGCCGGCCTTCGCCGTGGAATCGGCGATGGACGAGCTGGCCCTCGCCCTGCACATGGATCCGCTCGAACTGCGCCGCCGCAACATCGTGCGCCCCGGCGATCCGCTCGTCGCGATGCACGACGGCCCCGACGACGTGATGTTCAACGAGGACGGACTCGGCAAGTGCATCGACCTCGTGGCCGGCGAGCTGGCCCGTACCGCCGACCAGCCCTCCCCGGGCCCCGGCTGGGTCACCGGGGTCGGCGTCGCGAGCTCCCTGCACGAGACCGCACCCCCGACCGAGCACATCTCCGAGGCCTGGATCACCCTCGGCGACGACCTCGTGTACGAACTCGCGGTCGGCACCGTCGAGTTCGGCGAGGGCACGTCGACCGCGCACGTCCAGATCGCGGCCAACCAGCTGGGGACGGTGCCGTCGCGGATCCGCCTGGTGCAGTCCGACACCGACCGCACGGGATTCGACACCGGCGCCTTCGCGAGCGCCGGGCTCTTCGTCGCGGGCAACGCGGTGCTCCGGGCGGCCGATGCGGTGCGCGACCGCATCCTGGAGTTCGCCGCCGCGCACACGGGCATCCACATCGTGATGTGCTCGATGGACGACGACCACGTCGTCTGCGGGGACGAACGCGTCCCGCTGGCCGAGCTCGTCGCCCTGGCCCGGGAACGCGGCATCCGGTTCACTGCCGCCCGCAAGGCGTACGGCTCGCCGCGCAGCGTCACCTCCAACACCCAGGGATTCCGCATCGCCGTCCACCGGATGACGGGCGAGATCCGGATCCTGTACAGCGTCCACGCGGCCGATGCAGGCATACTCATCAACCCCGAGCAGGTCCGCGGGCAGGTGGACGGCGGTGTCGCCCAGGGCATCGGATTCGCGCTGACCGAGAACTACCAGGTCGACGCCGACGGCGCCATGGTCAACCCGAGCCTGCGCAACTACCGGATTCCCACCTACGCGGACGTCCCCCGCACCGACCTGCTCCTGGTGGGTTCGTCGGACTCGGTCGGGGCGATGCACTCGAAGGGGATGGCGGAGTGCTGCATCAACCCGGTGGCCCCGGCGCTGGCGAACGCGCTCCGCGACGCCACCGGCATCCGCTACCGGGAACTGCCCTTCACTCCGGAACGGATCTACGGCCTGCTGAGCGAGAGCCGGCTGGCGCAGACGGGCCCGGGACGATGACCACCGAACAGCAGCGCGACGCCGCGGCGACCGTCATCATCGGCTACAAGGTCCGGCCGGGCATGGAACTGGAGTACGAGAAATGGCAGGAGGAGGTCAACGCCGCCGCCGCGCGGTACGCCGGCCACCTCGGTGCCGAGGTGTCCCCGCCGACCGACCTGCAACCCGACTGGATCGTCGTCTACCGCTTCGACTCGGTCGCCCACCTCCAGGCGTGGATCAACGGCGCGACCAGGCAGAGACTCCTCGACATCGGTGAGAAGTACTTCGACGGCCCCGCGACCCAGCAGGTGATCAGCGGCGGCACACAGCCGACGGACCCGCTCGTGACCGTCGTGGTCACCCACCGCGTCCGTCCGGACCAGGTCGACGAGTTCCTCCAGTGGCAGCGCCGCATGAGCGAGGAGGAGAGCAGGTTCGAGGGCTTCCGCGGCACCGAGATATTCCGCCCGATCGAGGGCCTCCAGGACGAGTGGACCACCCTGTACCGGTACGACAACGCCGAACACCTCGACGCCTGGCTCACGTCGGACAAGCGGCGGGAGGTGCTCGCCGAAGGCGAGAAGTTCAAGGACTTCAAACTGCGCACGATCGACAACTCGTTCGGCAGCTGGTTCGCCTTCGAGGAGAACGGCAAGGAAGCGCCCCCGCCCTCGGAAACCAAGACCGCCATCGCGGTCTGGGTGGGCCTCTACCCGACCGTCGTCGTGTTGACGCTCGCCCTGTCGCCGCTGAAGTGGCCGCTCTGGTTCGGGCTGCTCGTCGGCAACCTGCTGTCCAGCTTCATCATGAGCTTCTTCACGATGCCCTACTACGTGAACCGGCTGCTGAAGCGGTGGCTGTGGCCCCGGCCGGAGGAACCGCCGGCGAAGACCAACCTCGTAGGCCTCGGCATCGTCGCCGCGGTGACCGTGTTCTGGGCCGTCGTCTTCTACCTCATGACGCAACACCTCTGGCACCTGCCCTGAAGCCACGGCAGCGGCAAGCGGGGCCGAACTGCCCCGCACGGCCCGCCTGGAGGCAGGCCTGCTCAGCCTTGCCACACTCCCCGCCAACGGCTACCCGGTCCTGACCGCGACCTGGCAGCAGGCCACCCCGGCACCCTGTGCTCCGCTTTCGGGCGCCGGTGAGCAGCGATGATGCCCCGGCTGACCGATATGCCGGCCAAGGGAGCGGTCTTCCTCTTTCCCGGGCAGGGCCTCTCCCCATGGCGCTCTGGCCAACCTCTACGACGACGCGCACGGCGCTCCCCCCTCGGCGAAGGCCGATGCCGACCGGGTCCTCGCTGAGATCGACGATGTGGCGGTGTCACATGGATACGGACCGGTCCGTGATGTGCTGATGACCAAGGGCTCTCCGGCCGACCCGCTTCCGTACGGGACGTCGCAGCTGGCCCATTTCGCCGCTTCTG
This sequence comes from Streptomyces sp. NPDC043854, assembly GCF_056436005.1. Taxonomy (NCBI): domain Bacteria; kingdom Bacillati; phylum Actinomycetota; class Actinomycetes; order Kitasatosporales; family Streptomycetaceae; genus Streptomyces; species Streptomyces sp. NPDC043854. Next base: position 64,160 of record NZ_JBWKDK010000031.1, on the reverse strand, counting down.
TCGCCCTGGCCCATGCCCTCGCCTCCACCGGGATCACCCCCGACCTGATCGTGGGCCACAGCCTCGGCGAATTCTCGGCCTTCGTGACCGCCGGGGCGTTCACCGTCGCCGAAGGAACCGAGCTCGTATGCGCGCTGAATGATGCATACCGCCCGGTCACAGGACAGGGCGCCATGGTCCTGGTCCTGGCCGCGGAACGCGACACCCGGGCCATGCTTGCCGACACCGGCCGCGACGACCTGGCCATAGCCTGTGTCAACTCCCCGAGGGAGACGATCGTCAGCGGCTCCGTTGCCGCCCTGGCCGCACTGCGCGCCTGCGGCAACGCGCGGCGGCTGTTCGAACTGGACGTCCCCTACGCAGCCCACCACCCCGGTCTCCAGGAGATCCACGGCCGCTTCCTCGGCCTCGCCAAGGACATCCGTCAGAAGCCGCTCCGTGCAGCCGTGCATTCGCCCGTACAGCGCCGCGCCTACAGCGATGCCGACGACTTCACCCGGGCCATCGCCGACTGCATCACCGAACCGGTGTACTTCGCCGAGACGGTGCACAACATCGCATCCACCGACCAGCAGCGGTTCATCGAGCTCGGGGCGGGTGACACTCTCAGCCGCTGCGTACGCGCCACCGTGCGCGGCGCCCACACCATCGCCCCCCTCGCACCCTCGAGGAAGCGGTAGACGGCGATGCGAGGGGGATACCGGTGGCGGGTGGCGGCAGTCTGGGCCGGCGATGACCCAGGCGACCTGGCGGTCCTCGCCCACCGCATGTGGGCGATCCACTACCCGCTGCGGGCCTGCCGGTCGATCACGGACACCAGGGTCGAGACGAGTTCCTCGGCCCCGCCTCAGGGCCGGCTCGGTACGCCGCGCAGGAACTCCAGGCGCCGTTGTGCCATCTGCAGGTGACGGCCATCAACAGACGGCAGGGACCGCAGGAGGTGGACAAGGCCCGGGCCGGTCTCAAGGGCCTCGCTCCGGTCTTTGACCTGTGTCCAGCAGTAGAGCGCACCGGCGGCAGCAGCCTGTACCGAGGGCGCATCCGGGGCCTGGCGGGTCAGACGTGTTCGGGCGGCACTGGTCCACAGCCGGGTCGCGAGCTGGAAGTCGCCCGCCATGCGGGCCAGGTCGGCGCGGATCTCCGCCCACTGGATCGCCTCGGGCGAGGCGGACCCGCAGGCCTGCAGGACATGCTGCTCCCAAGCCTGAGCGAGCGCGGCGGCCTCGAGATGGCGCCCGGTGGTGGCGAGGTTGTGGATATACGGGCGCGGATCCTGTGCCGGGACGGCCGCACCCGGGTTCTCTTGGACCGGCAGGGGTGGCTGCGCGTGCAGGGGCCCCTCGGCGGGAAGGCGCGAGGCCCGGGCCGGTACGAGGCCGTCGGGATGAGGGCCACCTGCTGACTCCTGGTGCTCCGGGGGCTGGGCCTGATACGCACCACCAGAGGATCGGTGCCCTGGCGATGGAGCCATGGCCGTGTGGAGCGGTCCGGCATCGGCCGGTCCCCACCCGCCACCGGAATCCACCACGGCCGGTGCCGGCCCGGGCGTCGTGCCGAGTTCGCGGGCGCTCGGCAGGACGAGGGCACCTGGCGGCAGGGCGGCCGTGCCTACCGCGAGAGCATGCAGCTGCAGGTTCGGGCGCCGGGTGGGGCCGGCACGGAGCTGGTCGATCCAACTCCGGGTGTAGCTGCTCACCGCATTGCCGCTGCCGCTGCCGCTCCAGCCGGGCGGGCAGACCACCCCGTACACCTCCACGGCAGGCGTCGCGGGCAGGCTGCCGTACTCCTGCAGCAGCGGCCACGCGGCCTTGTCCGCGGCGAGATCGAGCAGCACCGTGGTCAGCCCGGCCGGCCGCCCCCGCAGCTCCGTCCCGAGCCACTCCCACGGCAACGCGGTGTAGCGGACCGTGGTCCCCGTCGTCCCGGTCAGCGCCAGGTGCAGGCGGCTCCCCCGCCGGTCGACGGTCAGCCTGCCCGAGAGGTAGACCAGCAGCGGGCCGGGTGTGGCAGCGGCCGTACGCAGCCGCATCAATACCGTGTTCGGATCCCGCGCCCCGTCCAAATACGTTGTGTCAGACGGGACGCTGCTGTTCAGCAAAGCGGAAGCCGGTAACACGCCCAGCGCAGCCAGGTTGGCGCTGGGCGCCACCTGCACACTGCGGCGCCTCATCGCGGCATCCCCGGCTATGAGGAGCACATGGCCCCGCTGCTGTCCCAGCCCGAAGTTGTGCATGATCAGACGGTACTGTCTCGCCACTGCCCAGGACCTGTTCGCCCAGCTGTCTTCATCCGTTGAAGGCCGGCCAAGGCCCGGATCCGTGGGTGCCCCGACAGAGGAGGCGAACGGTGCTCCGGAGCGGTGACGGGCCGGAATCTGGCCACGAGCACGCGGCACTCACCGGCACCGGCGGCACCACCACGCCCGCGCTGGACACCAGCCAACCAACCGGACGGGGTCATCTCATCTGGCGGCGGACCAGCTCGTGGAAGAGGCCCGTCGGGTCGGCGAGCAGCTCGGCCGGGGGTCCCTGCTGGGCGACCCTGCCGTCCGACATGACGATCACCTGGTCCGCGTCCATGACCGTGGACAGCCGGTGGGCGATCACCACACGGGTGGCGCGCAGGGCCCGGGTGGACTCGATCACCACGCGCTGGGCCTCGTTGTCCAGCGCGCTGGTGGCCTCGTCCAGGAAGATGATCCGCGGCTTGCGGATGAGGGCCTGGGCGATCATCAACCGCTGGCGCTGGCCGCCCGAGACGGTGCCGCCGCCGTCGGACAGCATGGTGTGCATGCCCATGGGCATGGCCTTGATGTCCTCGGCAAGGCCGGCCATCGCGGCGGCCTCCCACACCTCTTCGAGCGTGCAGGTCTCGGCGCCGCTGATGCAGTCGAGGATCGAGCCGGAGAACGGCTGCGCGTTCTGCAGGACGACACCGCACTGCCGGCGGACCGCCGCCTGGTCGAGCGCCGCCAGGTCTTGGCCGTCGTACAGGACGCTCCCGGCAGCCGGCTTGTCGAAGCCGATGAGCAGGCGCAGCAGCGTCGACTTGCCGCAGCCGCTGGCGCCGACGATCGCGGTGAACTCCCCCGGCCGCACCCGGAGGGACACGTCGTCGAGGACGAGCGGGCCGTCGTCGGTGTACCGGTAGGACAGGTTCTTCGCCTCGATCGCCCCGCTGAGGGTGCCCGGCAGTGCGCTGGAGCCGGCCACCTCGGGGGTGGCCCGGAGGACCGGCTTGATCTGCTCGAACATCGGCTGCACGGCGGCGGCCGAGACGAGCGCGCCGGTCAGCTGTGTCACCGAGGACAGCATCATCGTGACGGCGGTGCTGAAGGTGAGGAACCCACTGGCGGACATGCTGCCCCGGGCCGGTCCGGCCAGCAGCATGAACATCACGAGCGTGCACAGGGGCAGGCAGACGGCGTTGAGCACGGTGACGGCGTTCTTGATCCGGCCGATGCGCCGCTGCAGTTCGCGGGTACGGGCGAACTCCCCGGCCCAGGCGGCGTAGGCGAAGCTCTCAGCCGCCGCCACGCGCAGCTTGGGCAGCCCCCGCAGGGTCTGGAACGCCTGGTTGTCGAGCCGGTGGCCGAGCCTGACCAACTGCCGCTGGTAGCGCAGCTGCCACAGCCCCAGGCCCAGGAAGGCCGCGGCGACGACCGCCAGCATGGCCAGCGCCGCCAGCGCCAGGGGCACGCTGTAGACGAGCAGCAGCACGAGGTTCATCGCGGCGACGGTGCCCGCCTGCAGGGACACCGAGCCGATGCCGGAGAGCACGCTGCGGATGGCGCTGATGCCCATGGCCGCGCCCGCCAGTTCGCCCGTGGAGCGGCCTGCGAAGAAGCTCACCGGAAGGCGCAGCAGCCGGTCCCACACGGCGGGCTGCAAGGTGGCCTCGATGCGGCCCTCCATGCGCAGGATGGAGATGTTCTGGAGCAGCATGAAGGCGGCCGAGACGACGCTGGTCGCGATCAGCGCCAGGGCCGTCTGCACGATGAGGCTCTCCTCGGCCCGGGGTACGTACTCGCCGAGCACCTTGCCGGTGGCGATGGGTACGAGTGCGCCCAGGACGACCGCGACCAGCCCGCCCAGCAGGAGGCCGCGCAGTTCCCTGCCGGTGCCGCGCGTGCTGAAGCGCAGCAGCCGCAGCAGGCCCGGCTTCCCGGCGGGCAGCGGGCGGTAGAACATGACCGCGCGCGGTTCGAGGGCGGCCTCGCCGGCCTGGTCCACACGCTCCCGCGCGCCGGTGGCGGGGTCGACGGCCTCGTATCGGCCGCGCCGCCACAGCAGGGCAACGGGCGCCCCGTCCGCCTCGCGCCGGCCCGCCAGGGGCCCGATGTCCTCCTGCCACCAGCGGCCGGCGAGCCGGACCGCGCGGGTGCGGACCCGCGAGGCGAGCGCGATGTGCTCCACGGGGTCGTGCCGCTCCGAGCCGGCGGCGCCCACCGCTCCCGGTTCGGCCAGGGCGATGCCGGCCTCGCCGGCCACCAGCCGGCACACGGCGAACACCGCGTCGTCGCCGGCACCACGCCGGGGGCCCCGGCCGGAGCGGCCGATGGAGGCCAGCAGCGTCCGGTCGGCCTGGGTGCGGGCGGCCTCGCCGGCTTCGATGCCGGCTGCCGTGCGGTCCTCGTGGGCGCGTTCGAGCTCCTCGATCCAGTCGTCCAGGGCGTACAGCAGCCGGTACTGCTGGTCCACCATGCCCTGCCACATCGCCGGGTCGACGAGGAGGACGCCCGCCGTGCCGTTTCCCTCGTACACGGCCCCGTACTGCAGGCTGCCCGGGGTGATCTGCATCCACAGGACGTCGTCGTCGGCCCCGGCCCCGCCGGTGGTGGCCCGGCCCTCCAGCGGTGCCTGGTAGAGCGCGCGCAGGCCGCGGCCGATGCCGAGCGCGAAGGCGTACTCGAGGGGGCTCAGCGGTGCGCCGGCGGCGTACTGACCGTCGTACCGACCCTTGTCCTGGGCGCCGTACTGCCCCTCGTCGTACGCCCACTGGTCCACGTACGGGGAGCGGTGCAGCTCGCGCAGTTCGATGCGGTGCAGCCGGCAGCCCTGCAGGGGCCTGCCGACCAGAGTGTGTCCGGGGCCCTCGGCCGGGCCCTGCAGCAGGGTGCCCGCCTCCAGCCGGCCCAGGAAGTGCCAGTGCCCCGCCTGTGCGGCGTCGACGGCGAACAGGTCCAGCTCGCCCGCCACGACGAGCCACAGCACGAGTGGGCCCTCCAGGGAGAGGCTGCGCACGCCCGTGCAGTCGACCGCCGAGCCGAGTCCCCCCAGGGCCGCGACGACCGGGTCGGTGACCACCGGGTCGGTGACGACCGGGTCGGTGACCGGGGCCTGGTGCGGGTACGCCGCTTCTGTCGTCACCTCAGTGCTCCTTGACCAGTTCGGCGTACGCACCCTGCGCGGCGAGCAGGTGCTCGTGCCGCCCGCGTTCGACGACCGTGCCCCGGTCGAGCACGAGGATCTCGTCGCTGTCCCGTACGGTGCTCAGCCGGTGGGCGATGACCACGCAGGCGCAGCCGCGGCGCCGCAGGTTGTCGATGACGATCTGCTCGGTCGCCGCGTCCAGGGCGCTGGTCACCTCGTCCAGGACGATGACGCTGGGACGGCGCACCAGCGCACGGGCGATTTCCAGCCGCTGGCGCTGGCCGCCGGAGAAGTTGCGGCCGTCCTGCTCGACCCGGCTGTGGATGCCGCCGGGCCGGCGGGCGACCACGTCGTACACGACGGCGTCCTCCAGGGCGGCGATGACGGCCTCGTCCGGGATGGACGGGTCCCACAGGGCGACGTTGTCGCGGACGGTTCCCTCGAAGAGGAGGACGTCCTGGTCGACGAAGGAGACCGAGGCGGCCAGTGTGACGCGCGGGATGTCCGCCAGACGCGTCCCGTCGATGCGGATGGTGCCTTCCCAGGGTGCGTAGAGGCCGGATACCAGGCGGGAGACGGTGGACTTGCCGCTGCCGGAGCCGCCGACCAGCGCGACCTGCTGTCCGGGGCCGACCGAGAGGGAGAAACCCTTGAGCAGCGGGGCATCGAGCGGGCTGTAGCCGAAGGTGATGCCGTCCAGCTCCACATGGCCCTTGAGGCGGCGGGTGCCGGCAGGGGGTTCGCGTCGCGAGTAGAGCGGGTCCACGGGGAAGTTCTCGACGTCCTTGAGGCGGGCCAGGTCGGCCGCGAAGTCCTGGATCCGGCCTGCCACACCGTTGAGGCGGGTGATCGGCGCGGTGAAACTGGTCACCAGGGCCTGGAAGGCGACGAGCAGACCGACCGAGAGGTGCCCCTCCACCGCCCGCAGGCCGCCGATCATGAGGATCAGCGCACTGTTGAGCGCGGCCAGCGTGGGCGCGACGATCGCCAGCCACGCGCTGGGCACCCCGAGGCGCTGCTGCACGTCGAGGGTGACGGCGTGCTGCCCCGCCCAGCGGCGGAAGAAGCCGTCCTCGCCGCCGGTGGCCTTCATCGTCTCGATGAGCTGGAGACCGCTGTACGAGGTGTTGGTGAGGCGGGCGTTCTCGGCGCGCAGCTTCTGGGTGCCGGTGGACCTCGCACGGACCGTGATCCGCAGGGCCACGACGTTGAGCAGTGCGATGCCGATGCCGACGACGGTGAGCTGCGGGTCGTACGTCCACAGCAGGACCGCGTAGAGGACCACGACCACCGTGTCCACGCCGGCGGCGGCGAGGTCCCTGGCCAGGGTCTCGGCGACCGTGTCGTTGGACTGCAGGCGCTGTACCAGGTCGGCCGGGTTGCGCTGGGAGAAGAAGGCGACCGGAAGCCTCAGCAGGTGGCGCAGGAAGCGGGCGCTGCCCAGCGTGGAGGCAATGATGCGCCCGCGCAGCAGGTTGGCCTGCTGCAGTCCGGTGAGGGTGGCCGTGAGCACCAGGGCCGCCGCCATCGACGCGAAGAGCACGCCCAGCAGGGAGGTCTGTTCGCCGATCAGGAACATGTCGATGTACGTACGGCTGAGCGCGGGCACCGCGGCGCCGACGACCACCAGCAGGAGGCTGGAGAGCACGGCGGCGAGCATGGTGCCCGAGGTGCCGCGCAGGCGGGCCGGCACGGCGCCCATGACGCCGGCCTTGCGGCCGGTGCGGCGGAAGCCCTCGCCGGGCTCGAGGGTGAGCACGACGCCGGTGAAGGCGGTGTCGAACTCCTCCATGGGCACGAACCGGCGGCCCTTGGCCGGGTCGTTGATGTACACGCCCCGGCGGCCGAGGCGGCGGCCCATGCCCTCGTAGACGACGTAGTGGTTGAACTCCCAGAAGAGGACGGCCGGCGGGCCGACCCCGGCGAGCGCGGCCAGGTCCATCTGCATGCCCTTGGCCGTCAGGCCGTAACTGCGGGCGGCCTTGAGAAGGTTGCTGGCGCGGGATCCGTCGCGGGAGACCCCGCAGGAGATGCGCAGTTCCTCCAGGGGGACGAAGCGGCCGTAGTGGCCCAGCACCATGGCCAGCGCGGCGGCGCCGCACTCCACGGCCTCCATCTGCAGGACGGTGGGGGTGCGTACGGTGCGCGGGGTGCGGCCCCTGGGAGCGGGGGCGGCGGCGCGGCGGCGCGAGGAGCGGCGTCCGGCGCTCCCCCGCTGGTGCGAGGCGGTCATGGCAGCAGCCAGTCGACGGGGCGCTGCGCGGAGAGGCGAATGGCGCCGGTGACGAGGGTCGTGGAGTCGACGGGGTACGGGGGCCCGTCGGTGGAGGACCACCGGTAGCCGGACGCGGTGGTGGAGGAGCTCTCCAGCTGTACGAGCACGGCGACGGGATTGCCCTGCCGGGTGAACTGTGCGGCGAGTCGGCTGTCGCCGAGGAAGCCGCTGATCTGCGCCTGTGTCTGGGGGACCCGGCCCACCGCCTTGACGCGGCCGCGCAGCACGCCGAACCGCTGCTGGGGTACGGACTGGACGCCCAGATCGACCGGGGCGCCCACGGGGATGGCCCCGCCGCTCCCGCCCGGCACGTAGAGCACGGCCACCAAGGGGTCGTCGGGGTTCTTCACGCGTTCCACCGTGGCCACGTCCGCGCCGGTGGTGACGACCGAACCGGTCTTGGCGAGGAGTGCCGTCACCCGGCCTCCGGCCACCATGCGGATGACCTGGCTGCCGCGTTCCGTGCCGACTTCGAGCAGCGGCGCGCCCGGAGACAGCAACTGGCCTTCTTCGGCGAGGACTCCGGTGACCTGTCCGGCAACCGGGCTCTGCAGGAGATAACTGCCTTCGGCGTGCGTGAGGATACCGGGTGCGCTCAGCTTGGAGGACACGGATCCGGTGAATGCCCAGAAGCTCGCGGCGGCCATGACGAGGACCGTGACGCCGAGGACGAGCCGGCCCTGCGGTCGTGCGAGGCGTACGGGCAGATCGAGTTCTTCGGGCGATTGCAGCTTGGAAAGCGCCTTTTGGCGAAACTGCACGGACTATTCCTTCGACTGCATTCGTTCGTACGGCTGCATTCGCAGCATGGGCAGCCATGAACCCCGGAACGAAGGCGTTCCGGGGCCATGGGCGACAGAGGTCGTGCTCAGATGCCGGCGACGCCGACCTGCACGCCGACGATGCCGGTGACCTGGCCGGGCAGGGCCGTCGCGGCCTGGACGGTGTCCAGGGAGGTCGCCGTTCCCAGCACGGTGCTGACGTCGCCGAGCAGGGCGCCGGCGAGGCCACCGCGGATGCTGACGCCGCCGGAAACGGCGTCCAGCTCGGCGTCGGCGATCTCACGGGTCTCGATGTCGTTACGCATTATGTGCGCACACCCTTCATTGTTCTGACTGTTCCTCATACGGAATGGCCCGACGCGGTCCGGGAACCGTGGCGGTGGGCAAATGTAAGCACGCGAACGCGTGGCCCAGCCAACCGTGTTGACGCCTCGTGACGTGGGAGGAAGCCCATTCAATGGACAGTCCTTCAGGATCATCCACCGGATCAATCCGAATCCTTCACGAGATCGAGTAACAGAAATGGGGGGTCCGCCGGACTCGCGGAACATAGTCGGACACATACGGACCGAGCGCACGGCGTGCGACCGGCCTGCCGGGGGGCAGCGCGAGCCCGGCGCGCCCGCCACTCGCGCATGTGAAGATTCACTGAACCCTTGGCCTCCCTGTTTCGCTTCGGGTCGCCGAGCTGGTCGGATCTCGGTGAAGCGGTGGTTCGATTGCTCGTCGCTGGGTGGGCATGGCGTGACCCGACGCGCGGGTCGGGTCCTGCGCCGGGACCGTCAGGTCGTCCGGGACGTTCGGTTGAACGGACGCCCCGTCGGCCGGCTCCGGGGCCGGTGGCGACGTACCGCTGAACGTTGCTGGCACCGCCCCTGCCGAGGTGGCGGGGTACTGGGCAGCCCAGCCAGCCGTCCAGTAGGCGCTGGCACGCCTGGCGGCGGGGTAGCCGGCCGCCGGCAGCGCCGGTAGCGTCACCGCATGGACCAGGATGAACGGCTCCTTCACGCCTCGTCGTTCGGCACAGCGGCCGTCGCCTACGCCGAGCACCGTCCGGACTACGCGCAGACCGCGGTGCGCTGGGCACTTGAGCCCGCGCCCGGCCCGCGCGTGCTCGACCTCGGCGCCGGAACCGGCAAGCTGACCGCCACGCTGGCCGCGCTGGGTGCCGAGGTCATTGCGGTCGAGCCCGACCCGGCGATGCTGACCGAGCTGCGCCGCTCGCTGCCGGCTGTCCGTGCCCTGTCGGGTAGCGCGGAGGCGATACCGCTGCCGGACGCGTCCGTCGATGCCGTGCTGGCCGGAAACGCCATGCACTGGTTCGACATGTCCGTCGCGGGGCCCGAGATCGCGAGGGTCCTCGCACCCGGCGGCATCCTGGCCGGCCTGTGGAACGTCATGGACGACCAGGTCGAGTGGGTTGCCGGGCTCGCGCGGGTCGGCGGGAGCGCGGCCATCGGCCCGCGTGACACACCCGCCGGCTGGCGCGCCGAGACGGCGGACATGCACGTTCCAAAGACCGGTGTGGCCGCCCGGTTCGGCTCGCCGGAGCAGGCCGAGTTCCCGCACGGGCAGCGCCGCACCGCCGACTCTCTCGTCGCCACCATCGCGACGCGCGCGGGGGTGCTGGTCATGCCGGAACAGGAACGAGAGGCCACGCTGGGCCGGATCCGCGCATTCCTTGCGAGCAGGCCGGAGACCGCCCGCGGCGAGTTCACTCTCCCGATGCTGACCGGCGTGCTGCGCGTCCGGCGACTGTGAAGCACCACGTCCACACCCGAGCCTGACGACGCACGGCCGCCCCGCCGTGGTGACCGCGGCTGAGTGCCGCCCCCGCGCTGTTCGCCGCCGGAGTAGGCGATCATGAACTTCGATATACATACGGAGGAATGGGGCCATGGGGAACCTGGAGATGAGCACCGGCGACATGCGGGCCGTGATCCGGCTGCTGACGGCGGTGGAGCGGACGCCCGAGCAGGACCGCGTCCTCGGCATCGCGCGGGAGCGGTGTGCGCAGGTCGACGCCCGCTTCGAAGACGAGGGCATCACGCTGGGTGTGCCGGTCACCCGGGCACTGGAGGAACTGCTGGAAGGCAGTCCCAGCGCGGACCTGGAGCCCGGCTACACGTATGCCTTCCAGGCGCTGGTGGCGGTGAACTTCTCCGACACCTATGACCTCGGCTACTGGCGGCGGCCGTCCTGGTTCCACACCGTCGACGAGGAGATGACCCGCAACGGGGTCCCGGCCGACCTCGCGCCCGCCGCGCTGTTGTTCGGCGGCCCGCCGATCCGGCTCCCGCATCCGGGCGACGCGGTCCCGTGGATGGGCACCTTCCCGGCTTCCCGGGCCGCCGAGGTGGTCGAGGCGTACGAGGCGGTCCTCGACCGGCTCGACCCTGAAGTACGCGAGACGGCGGAAGTGCTGCTGGAGCCCATGCGGGTCGAGGCCGATGAGTGGGAGGCGACGAAGAAGGCGGGCCGGACCGAGGACACCGTCTTCTTCTGGCTCCACTGAGCGGCAGGGGCTGCCTTTCCCCGCCTCTCACCCCCGGCGGCCGTGCCGGCAGGTCGTCCTCCGGGTCGTGCATGCCCGCACCCGGGCCCGGGGAAAGGACCCCTCCCTGACTTCCAGCCTCAACCACGAAGAAGGGTGGAGGAGGAAGGACGTCAGGTGGGGTTGAGCGGGTAGACGCCGGTCCCCTCGTATACCTCGGGAGCCAACGAGAGCACGGTGACGGGCTCCCCCGACTTTGCGGCCTGCCAGGCGATGGCCGCAGGGTGCGTGACCGGCCAGTCCGTGCCGGGCCAGGATGCGGCGTCCAGGGCGTGCGCCGCGGTGAAGGGCACGGTCTCGGCGAAGCGCAGGCGCGCGGCGTGAGAGCCGGCACCGGGTGTCACCCGCTCGGCAGCGAGGATGGACAGGGCCGGGATCAGGACCCTGCCGGTGCCTCGGGAAGACTCGATGTAGAGGCCGGTGAAGAACGGGTCGGCCTGGTGGAGGGCGATAAGCGCGGTGTGGTCGAAGACGGCTGTCAGGTTCACGCGGCGGCGCCGCCCTGATGGGCACGGACCTTGTCCCAGGCGGACTGCCCCGCCTGCTGCACCTGCTCGGTGTACTCCAGCCCGAGCTCCGCTGCGGCCTGCAGCGCTCGCTGCTCCTGCTCGGCCTGGGTCAGCCGGCTCTGCGCGAGCTCCTCCAGGAGCTCGGTGATCGTCGTACCGCGCTCCTGCGCGAGGAGGCGCAGCCGGTCCCGGGTCGCCTCGGTCGCCTTGATGCTCGTGGGCTTGCTCCTGTCCATGGAGCCGATTCTACCGCCGGTAGAACAGTTCTGTCAGGGTTCCGGTCGGCTGCACTGCCGTCGGCCGGAGCGGCCGGAGCGGCCGGAGCGGTTGGATCCGGGCAACCGGTCCGATGATCTTGCTGTCGTCGGCCGGCTCCAGCCGCACGTGACGCAGTGAGGAGGCAGGCTGCGTACTCCGGGGCGTGAGCGTGTCTACGTGACGGCTTCCCGGCCTTCGACGATGGAGGTCAGGCCGTCGAGGAGGGCCGTGAGGCCGAATTCGAAGAGGGCGTCGAGGCGCAGGTCATAGCCGTTCTCGAAGGCTCCGACCACCTTGGTGAAGGTCGGGAAGCGGCCGGATTCCACCAGTTCCCGGAGGGCGGGGGCGCGGCTGTCCATCCACTGGTCCTCCGACTGGCCCGTGGCCGCCTCGGCGTGCGCTTCCCTCTCCAGGTGCGCGGCCAGGCCCTGGACATGGCTGTAGAGCAGGACGTGGATGTCGAACAGCCTGGTGGGATCGAGTCCGTGGCCGTCGAGGGCCCGCAGCACCCACTCGCCGTGGACCATCAGGTTGGGCACGAGCAGAGGGCGGGCGAGAGAGCCGATCTGGGCCAGCCAGGGGTGCTTGCGGTAGAGAGTCCACAGGGTCCGAGCACCCAGTTCGATGCGGGAACGCCACTCTTCGGGGGCGTTGGCGGGGTAGGACTCCTCGCCGAATGCGGTGTCGGCCATGAGCAGGATGAGGTCGTCCTTGCTGGGCACGTACCGGTAGGGCGACATGGCGGCGACGCCGAGCCGTGCCGCAACGCCGCGCATGGAGAGCGCCGACAGTCCTTCGGTGTCGGCGATGTCGATGGCCGTGCGGACGATCCGGTCGAGGCTCAGTTCCTGCTCGGGGTCCGGGACGGGTGACGGGCGCCTGCGGGCCGGCGCGGCGGGGGCCGTTCCGGCGACGACCGTGCCGATCCGGGGCCGGGCCTCGACAAGCCCCTCCAGACGCAGGGTGGTCAGGGCCTTGGTGGCGGTGGCGAGCGCGACGCCCCATTCCCCGGCGATCTGCCGGGTCGAGGGAACCCGGTCTCCGGGGGCAAGTTCACCGTCCGCGATGCGCCGCCGGATCGCGGCGACGATGCGCAGATAGGGCGGATCGCCGACTGCACCTGTGGTCTTCGTCACGTGCTGCCGCCTTCCTGTCCTGTACTAGTGCAGAGGGTAGCAGCGCAAACGCTGGACGGAAGCCGTCTGGCCTAGTACAGATCCGGTATTTGGCCAGTTGGAGGGAGTGCGCGTACGTCGTACGTTCAGTGCGCGTACACCGTAAAAAGCACTGGGGGAACTTCTCATGCAGACCGTACTCATCTCCGGCGGCGGAATCGCCGGGCCCGTCCTCGCCTACTGGCTGCGCCGCCACGGCTTCGCGCCCACCGTCGTCGAACGCGCCCCGGGCCGACGCCCCGGCGGCCAGGCGGTGGACATCCGCGGCGTCGCGCTCGAAGTCGTGGAGCGGATGGGCCTGCTGGAGCAGGCAAGCCGCGTACGGACCCGGATGCGCGGCATGTCGATCCTCGACCCCGACGGCCACGAGGTCGACCGCTCCACCGAGGCGACCTTCAGCAGCGGCCGGCTCGACAGCGAAGACATCGAGGTGCTGCGCGAGGACCTGGTACGGATGGTGTACGAGCACACGCGCGCCGGTGTCGAGTACCTCTTCGGCGACAGCATCACCGCACTCGACGAGGACGAGACCGGCGTGCGCGTCGACTTCGCGCAAGGGCCGTCCCGCACCTTCGACCTCGTGGTCGGGGCCGACGGCCTCCACTCCACCGTACGGCGCCTGGCCTTCGGTCCGGAGGAGCGTTTCGCCCACCACCTGGGCAGCTACCTCTCGGTGTTCAGCGCGGACAACTTCCTCGCCCTGGACGCCTGGCAGATGTGGCTGCGGGACGGCGACACGGGCTTCGGCATCATGCCCGTACGCGGCAACACCGAACTCAGGATCGCCTTCGGCTTCGAGTCCGCCCCCCTCGCCCACGACCTCCGCGACAGGGGCGCCCTGCGGCAGCTCGTCGTGGACAAGCTCGCGTCGATGCGGTGGGAAGGGGCCCGCCTGGCCGAGGCCGCCCGTACGGCGCCCGACTTCTACTGTGACGCCATGGCCCAGATCCGCATGGACCAGTGGTCGCGGGGCCGGGTGACCCTGCTCGGAGACGCCGGCTACTGCCCCTCCCCCCTCTCGGGGCAGGGCACCAGCCTGGCGCTCGTCGGCGCCCACGTGCTGGCCGACTGCCTCGCCCGAGCCAACGGCGACCACCGCATCGCATATGCCCGCTACGAGCGGCGGATGCGTCCCTTCGTCACCCTCAACCAGGCCCTGGCCACCGAGAATCCCGGCGGACCCGCCTCGGAGGAATCCGTCGCGCACGCCAAGGTGGCACTGTCACTGGACAGCTGATCCCCTGCCGCGCGACCCGTACGGCCGAGAAAACTCCGGGAATTCACCTGTATGCAGGCAGCTCATTCGGAGTATCCGGCGGTGATTGTTGATCTGATCGCATGATCTGCCGGAGGAATTCGGTGGGGCTACTGGAAACTGCCGATCGGTCACAAAGAATGGAGGGGCTTCCGGGGAATTCCCGGGCCGAATCGACAAGGAGCGTTGAATGCGCCCTGAAGGCAAGGTCGTATCGCCGCCCGCGCGGCGTTCATGGTGGTCCACACGGCTGGCAACCGGCGGCGTCACCGCGCTGGCCGCCGTCTCGCTGGTAGGCGCCCTGGGTGGCGTACCTGCCCAGGCGCAGGACCTCGGACCGAACTCGCACCCCGCGTCGGCCGTCCTGTCCACCGACTGGGCGGACCCCGAGCCCCACCACGACAAGGGGAAGGACAAGGAAAAGGGCAAGGACAAGGACAGTCCTCCGATCTCTGTGGGCGTGTGCTTCGAAATCGACACCGTTCGCCAGGAAGCGGCCGGCGGCGGGGCCTTCTACGGGGCGACCAGTGGCGGGAGGGCCTTCGTCGGAGACGAACTCACTCCCCTCGGAGTCATCGACTGGGACGACCTCTCCGATGAGCTAGGAGACGTGCCCGTCGGCGCCTGCGGAGTGTCCATTGACGTCGGCCCCACCGATGGCCAGGATGAGGGTGACATTGTCATCGACGTGATCACCACGTCCAGGACCGTGCACACCATCACCTGCACGCGCACTGGGTCGGAGATCATCTCCTGCGGCACCTGGGTGGAGCGCGACGCGCCGACGCCCGGCGCCACGCCGGAGCCGTAAGCCGGAGGCGGATGCCTACCGCGAGACGGTCCATCGCACCCGGCGACGCCTGCGGCACGCTGCTGATCCGTATGGCTCGCCCCGGACGCCGTGTGCCGCCTCCCGGTCGAGGGCGCCGACGCCGCACCGCTCTCCTGGGGAGAGCTGTCAAGGAAGTGTGCCAACGCGCCCTCGGGGCCCTGCCGCCCGCCGGTCTACCGGCGGGCGGCAGTTCGTTTGCCGGCACCGGGCGTCGAAGGTGAGGTACCAGGCAGACGCTCAGCCTGGAATGAGTGCATCCCACTGATCGCGAGTCGGGCCGTCCTGCTCCGGCGAGAAGTCCGGGTGGGCAGCCAGCCAGTCGGTGACGGCTCGGTCCACTTCCTCGGTGCCGTAGGCGTCGTCGGCCGGTTGCAGGAGATGGCGTACCCGGGCGCGGGCTCTCATGACGACGGGATCGTCAAAGGCGCAAGCGGCCAGGGCAGCAGCCCGCCGATCCGAGGACGGTGAGCTCTCCGCGAGGCGTTGCTCGTTGCCGCGGTCGGCCGCCACCTGGGCGTCGAACCACGGGCGGAGGGCCTCTGCCGTCCAGGTGTGGTAGCCCATGGGGTCCGCGGCGACCTGGTCGACATGGGTGGCGAGGTGCTGGGCGGCACGCAGGCCGAGGGCCACGCCATGGCCCAGGGTGGGATTGGTGTGGACGAGGCTGTCCCCGGCGTTGACCAGGCCCGTGACGACAGGTCCGTCATCGTCGGCGAAGGAAGTCCAGCGGTTGTCCAGGCCGGCCATCGCCAGGACGGCTGTCTGTGCTTCGGGGGCCAGGTCGAGCCAGGCGGCGGTCGCGGGGAAGCGGCGGGCGACGGCCTCGAACACCGCAGGGTCGGTGAGCGCGCCGCGGGTCGGATCACCCGTGGAGAGCACCAGGCTCACCGCGAAGGTGTCGTTGTCGGAAGGAAAGACGCCGGCGAGCGCGAACGGTGCGGCCGAGCCGGTCTTCACCCGTCCGGGGTCACGCGGGCCGTCGGCACGCACGCGGTACCAGCGGCACAGATACGCGATCCCGGTGCGGTGGCTGTCGACCACGGGCGGGCGGCAGCCGGCCGCGGTCAGCCAGTCGGGGACCGGCGAGCGGCGACCGGAGGCGTCGATCACGAGGTCCGCCCGGTGCGTTTCCGCGCCCACCTGTACGCCGGTGACCCGGGCAGGGCGGCCCTCCCCGAAGGTGAGGGCGCGCACCCGGCAGCCTCGCCGCGCCTCGACGGTGGGCTCCCGCCGCACGGCCGCGGTCAGGGCGGCCTCCAACACGATGCGGCGGGTGCGCAGGGTCACCAAGTCCTCATCGCCGGCCCGATGCGGCGGATGCTCACCGAACCAGTCGAAGTCGTGGTATTCCCGGGCTCCGCGTGCCAGCAGGTCCGTGTAGACATCAGGGGTCTCGGTGCGCAACACGGTGCGGACAGGCGCGAGAAACGAGTGGGGATGGTTGGCCTGCGGGACTCGGGGCCTGTCCCAGTGGAGGAAGTCCCGGTCCAGGTCCTCTCCGGCCGACCGCGCGTCCTGCTCGAACAACGTCGCCGTATGGCCCCGTCGGCCGAGCATGAGCGCCGTCCCCAGCCCGCTGATACCCCCACCGATCACCGCAACCCGCGCCATCGATCTCCCCTTCGCGTCGTGTTGCGGAATGAGCCTACTGCCAGACGATCTTCAGTTCGAAAGCAGCGTCGCGGGACCGGCGAGGCCGGGCCGCCCTCGGCTTCCTGCTGCTTGCCCCGGCCGCCGCTGCCCTAGCCTGACCACCCGCCCGACCCCAACCCGGAGAGGACCCAACGCCCCATGTCCATGTGGCCTTCGATCGTTGCCGTGATAGGCACCCTGGCCGGCGTCCTGACCGCCGGACTCCTCCAGCACCGCGCCGCCGCCACCGCCCGCGCCGAGCAGCGCGCCGACACCCACCGCCAGGACCAGCTCGGCGCCGTCACCGACTTCGCCGCCGCCCTGGACGCGCACCGATCTGCCATGTTCCACCGGGAGCGCCTGGCCCTGACCGAGGCCGGCACCGAGCACCGGCTGGAGGCCCAGACGAAGTCGCACGACACCCGTACGGCGATCACCGCGCCCCACGTCCGCCTCCAGGTCCTGGTCCCCGAGTTGGCCGGCCCCGCCCAGCAGGCCGCCGATGCCACGTACGCCCTGCGCAACGCCACCAGCGACGCCGAGCTGGCCGCCTTGCGGCGTGCGGCCAAGGAAGCGACCGTGGCCTTCATCGCCGCGGCCGCCGCACTGCTGAGCCCCGACCACCGCTGACAGCCGTGGTCGTCGAAGCACCCGCGAAGCCCGAGGGCGGCGGCCCGGTCGCCGAACAGGTCGCCGTACGCGTGCTCGGGTACGCCTTCATGGTGCACAGGCACCGGGCGGGCACCGAGGTCCTGCAGCTGGGCGGGTGTCTTCGTCGCAGGGGCGGCACCCTGCGGTGCCGGGTCAGCCGGCCGGCACGCCCGCCTGCCGGCCCGTCTGGCCCCCGCCGAGGATCGCCCGGTTGAGCGGTACGTTCCGCAGGAACCGGTCGCGGTCCGCCGGGCTGCCGATCAGGTCCGCCTTGCGGGCCACCACCTCCCGGGCCTGCTGGGCCAGCTCCTCCGCCTCGGCCGCGCCGTCCGTCGCCCGCAGGACGACCGCCGCGTGGTGGAGCACCTCCTCCGTGCGCAGCGCCGGCAGGTCGCCCACCTCCTCCAGGACCGCGATCGCCTGCCGGGCCAGCCGGGAGGCCGCCGCGGTGTCCCCTTGCATCAAGTGGATGCGGCTGCGCAGGGAGAGGGCCGCGACCTCGCTGCGGACCATCCCGGTCTGCGACGTCTCGCGGACCGTCTCGTCAGTGAGCCGCCCCGCCAGGTCCAGCTCGGCCGCGTCGCCGTCCGCCAGGGCCACCACGACCTCCGCGTACAGGTTGCGGACGATGGGGACCAGGTCCACCAGCCAGGTCTGCTCCGTCTCGCGCCAGGCCTCCTCGGCCAGCACCCGGCTGCGCGACCTCTCCGCGGGATCACGGGAGTCCCGGCTGAGGAGCAGAGCGAGGAGGGCGGTGTTGTACGCGTGCCAGCCGCTCGGCCCGCCCTGCGCCTCGTCGAAGTCGCGTGCCTCGCACAGGGCCGCGGCCGCCTCGCCCTCCGAGCCCATGGCGACGTACAGCTGGGCCAGGTAGTTGAGGGCGATCGGCAGGTTGGCGTTCAGCGGGTCGCTGCGCAGCTGTTCGACGCACCGGGTCAGCCGGCTCCGGGCCTGGTCGAGGTAGCCCGCGTCGAAGAGGTTGACGCCGAGCTGCAACTCGCTGCTCAGGTTGCGGACCTGCCGTACGGGGTCGTTGCCTTCGCGCAGGGCGGGATCGTCCTCGAGCAGTCTCTCTGCCTGGAGCTGCACCTGCAGGCCGGCGGCCAGATCCTGCTTGGTCAGCTGGCCTCCGTACGTGGACAGGGCGGCGAACAGGACGACGGGGTCGGCGCACTCCCGGGCGAGCTCCACGGCTTCGCGGAGCTTGTCGAGGGAGGGCCACAGCCCCCGGGTGTGGAGGAGGACCCGGCCGTGGAGCAAGGCGGTCCGGGCCGTCAGCTCCGCGTCGCCGCTGCGGCGGGCCGCTTCCTCCGCCTCGCGCGCCTGCCCCTCCAACTCCCGGGCCTGCGCCGTGCCGGGCCGGCACTGCCAGCGGGCTTCGGTGAGGGAGAGCAGCAGCTCGATGGCGCGGGCGAGCCGCAGGTCACGGTCGACGGCCGTCGGGGGCAGTCGGCGGATGCTCTCGACGGCCTGCCGGCTCAGGGCCTCCGCTTCGGAGAACGACATGCCGCTCACCGCCAGCTTTCGGGCGAGCGCGAACTGTGTCCGCGCGGCGTCGTCCCACCGCTGGGCGAGGTGGTGGTGGCGGGCGATTTCCAGCTGTACCGGTATCGGCAGGTCATCGCGGTCGGTCCCCTCTCCGGTCAGTGCGGCGGCGATCCTTGCGTGCGTTTCCCGAGCCTGGCCGGCGCTCTGCTCGTCAAGCACGGCCATGTGCAGCAGGGCGTTCTCGAAGCGGTAATAGTCGGCCGACGGGTCCTGGGCCCAGGGGAGCGGCGGCACCGCCCGGATCAGGCCCTGTCGGCGGCTCGCTTGGTGCAGCCGTCTGGCCACCAGGCCGGGCGGCTGCCCGCTCGCCCCGGCCACGACGGCGGAGTCGAAGGTCTCCCCCTGCGTGGCCCCGGTGACGAGCAGCTCCAGGGTCTCCGGGTCCAGCCCGTCCAGGCGGCGGCGGATCAGGGGACCCACCGCGTCCGGAAGCGGGCCCCGGAGGTCGCCGTCCGCGCCGAGCATGCCCAGGCACTGGGTGACGAACACCGGGTGGCCCTTGGTCAGTTCACTCAGCCGGGCCGGTAGCGACGGGGCCACCGGGCCCGGGTGGTGCTGCCGCACCAGGTCGGCGACCGCCTCCTGGGGCAGGCCCGTGAGTGTGCGCGTGCTGCACCACCCGTGGAGCTCCCACTGCGCGAGCACGTCGCAGACGGCCCCGGAGTCCGCCCCCGGATCGGTGCGGTGGCCGAGGAGCAGGCCGAGGGCGAGTTCCTGCTGCTGGAGCCGTTCCACGAGGTGCTCGAGAACCAGCAGGCTACTCGGGTCCAGCCACTGGACGTCGTCCAGGACGATGACGGTCGGGCCGCACGCGGTTGCCGCCTCCTCGAGCGCGTTGGCCACCGTGCGGGCAACGCCTTGCATCAGCGGCGCCATGCTGTCCGGCTGGGCGGCGGGAGAGTCGATGGTGGTCTGGACGATCTGGGCGGCGGCCTTCAACAGCGGCCCCAACGCCGGTACCAGGGAAACAAGTTCGGGCGCGGCCTGCCGGGTGGACCGGCCGAGGCGACGGAGCAGGGACCAGCGGGGCGGCGGCCGCAGCGCAGCCAGGACGTCGATCACCGGCCCGTAGGCGTTGTTCGTACCGATCCGGTCGATGCAGCGGGCCTGAACGAAGTGGCATTTCGGGCCCTCGTGCGGCGCCCGTCCGTTCCGTGTCACCTCCCGGAGCAGCGCGGACTTGCCCATGCCCTGCTCGCCCCGGACGACGAGCACACCGCCCTCCCCGCCGGCCACCGCCCGCAGGAACGCGTCGGACGCCTCGATGTGCTCGGTTCGGTCGACAAAGACGGCCGCCACCGCTCCCCCTCGCGTGCCGGACCGCCCGTGCAGGACGGTCATCAGCCGTTCACCCCCCAGTGCCCAACCGCATCACCTTAGCGTCGGCGCGGTCCCGGCGAGGTGCATTCCGCCGGGTCCACCGCGGGGCGCGATCGCAGGAGAGGCGGCGGTGTCCGGGGTGATCGGGGCGGTGAGCTGGGCGCGTACGAGTTGCCGAGGGCCACCACACCCCCCTGGGGCAGGCGTTCGCCGAGGGCCAGCCGCTTTGACGCCGGGGCGGTCTGTTCCCTCAGCGGCCCCACCAGGCCACAACGGCGTGGCTGTAGCCGTTGGCCGGAGGCGTGCCTCGGGCCAACGAGGTGGCGTGTCGTCACGCCTTACTCCTCCGGCTCCCAGGCGCGGAGCAGGTCGAACAGACCTGCGTCTCCGCCGATCTGCAGGGAGCCCGCCGGGATACGGTCGTACATGAAGAGGACCAGCTCACCGGCCGTGCCGCGGACGGAGACGTCGGCCGTGTCCGGGCCCTCCTCGGCAGAGGTGGCGGGCGTCGTGCCGGGCGCGGGGAGACGGGTGGAGCGTGCGCCGTCGCCGTCGACGGTGAGGCGCCAGGAGTGGCCCTCGGTGGCGTGGAAGTCGAAGGCCGCGGGCTTGTGCGGCCAGGCGCTCGGCGTCGCGACGCAGGTGGACAGGAACTCGTCCATACCGTCGAGTGCCGTCTCTTCCGGCAGCGGCTGCGGTGCGCCCAGGGTGATCTGGGTGTCGTAGGTGTGCACAGCGGTCTCCTGGACCCGGTGCCGGGCGACGCCACCCGAGTTCTGCGGTGACTGCGACGCACCCCACCACGTCCAGCAGCCGCGATCCGGGCCCGCCTCCCGAAGCGCGTTCAGCAGCAGCTGCGTCGAATCGGCCAGCCAGGTCAGCAGGGCTTCACGCTCCCGCGGCGCAGCCACGGCCGCGCGCGCGGCCGTCGCCTCGGCCGGGGGAGCGTCGGCGGGCCCCGCGCCGACGATGGCGGCCCAGAAGCGGTCCCCGCCACCCAGGTGCTGGATCAGATCGAACAGCGTCCATTCGGGGCAGGTCGGCACCTGCACGTCGAGGCTGGGCGCGGAGGCGACCGCGGCGCGGAAGGCGGTCGACCGTTCGTCGATCAGTCGCAGGAGGACGGCGAACTCAAGGGTTGTTGTCACACCGACTCTCTATCATCGCGCTCTGATGATCGGACAGTGATTTTTCACAGCTGCGGCGTCGGCCGCGTGCGGGCCCGGCCCGGGATGAGTCGCGGTGGCCGGGCTCGGCAGCGGTGATCTCCGCCGCCGCCCGGGCGTCACTGCGCGCCCCATGGACCCCGCCACCCTCGGCAAGCGACTCACCGCCGCCGGCGGCGCCGCCCTCAACGGCCGGACCGCCACACTGCGACGCCGTCGACACGGCACGGCGGCATCGACCGCCCGTCAACGCCCGCTGCCGGCGGCAACCGATTCGATGACGCCCCGCCAGGCTCTCTGATATCCCTCGCGAAGCGGGCCACCGACGAGGCAGAGGATCTGCGAGGCCGCATCGATCAAAGGCGCCGGGTCTCCCGACTCGGCCAGACGGAGGTGTCCTTCGAGCAGGGCGGCCCCACGCTCTCCATCCGCCTCCAGAAGGCGTCGTGGCAGCCACTTCCCGCCGCCGACCCACGCGCGGTGGTGATCGAAGAGCAGATCTGCGGCAGCGTTGAGAACGAACCCGGCCACGGCCAGGCGCTCAATCGGGTCGGCGGCATCGCCGAGATCGTCCAGAGCGTCCGTCAGCCCGTATCGCTTCGTCTCGACCGTCTCGGGCTCCAGCGGCGGCGCGCCTTTGCAGAGGTCCGCTTCGGCCAGCGCCCGGGCACGTCCTGCCTCCCCGTCTTTGTCGACCAGGACGAGACCGGTGGCATACATGCTCTGCAGGACCGCGCGACGCGCGGCGACGTCCGCGGCGAAGAGATCCACGAGACCGGCACGGGTATGGATGAAGAGCTCCACGACCCGCCCCTCGAACCGGAGCGTCTCCCGGCAGGTCTCGCCGCCGTCCTCGATGAGCACCGCGATGTCCAGGTCACTGCCGGCGGTCGCCCGCCCCACGGCTGTGGACCCGGCCAGGACCACGGCAAGCGCATCAGGGAAACGGTCACGCGCGAGACGTCGCGCCAGGTGAATCGGGTCCAGAGCCATGCCCGTCAGGGTTTCACGCACCTCGGTCAGTGGCGACGGACTTTCCGCGCGTACCGCCTGACCGCTACAGACCGTGACGGCGGAACTCGTCCGTCAGGTCTGCCGCCTGCAAAGCCAGTTGGCCGTTGTAGTCGTGGATGTCGAGCATCCCGCCCTGCGACCGCGCCGTCGGTGAGGCCTCCGCCTCGTAGACCGTGGCCGGGATGCCGTGGACGTGCAGGGTGCGGGCCAGGGTGAGGCCGCCAGAGCAGGCCGAAGTACGGCTTCTCGGCGTCGAGCCGTATCTCGGTCGCCGGGAAGGGGCGGGCCTGGCAGGGTGTCCGTCATGAGCTCTGAGCCCGCGCACCCCCACCCGGTCCGCCACCGCGACTACGGCACGTGGCTCGTCCGGTTCACCGGCCGGGTGCTCGTGGTCTGCCCGAGGTGCGGTGGCCGCGCGCTCATCGTGCCTCTGCCCGGCGTCGCGGCGCCGAAGTACTTCAGCACCCTGCTCTTCCAGCCCCGCCGCCTCGCCTGCGCCGGCTGCGGCGCGGTCGTCGACTGGACGGCCGAGGAGCGGGGCGCCGGCTTGGTCGGCGCGGTGCCCGGCGGCACCGAGGACCCCTTCTTCCGGCGTCCGCTCTGGCTTCAGACCCGCTGTGCGGGACGAGTTCTGTGGGCCTATGACGAGGAGCACGTGGACGCCCTCGACGCCTACGTGGGCGCCCGGCTGCGCGAGCGTCACGCCTCCCCGACGATGGCGATGTTCGCCCGGCTGCCGACCTGGATGAAGTCCGCCAAGCGTCGTGACGAGGTGCTGGCCGGCCTGGCAACCCTCCGAGCCCTTGCCCGGCTCTCGGCCCCCGCGGACCGTTCCGACGCAGCCCACGAACGTGGCGACCGGCCGCGCCACCACGGCAGCATGCTCTTCCGCGGAGGCCCGTACTAGCCTCGGGCTTTCACGCGGGCGGGTGTGTCCGAGGTGTGATCGGAAATGCGAAGAGTGCCTCGAGACCGTCCACAAGACCGGCCTGGACAGCGCGATATCGGCGGCGCTCGCGCCCTGGCGGCGTCCTCGGGCGGTGCACGATCCGGGCAAGACCCTGCTGGACGTGGCCCTGGCAGTCGCGCTCGGCGGGGACCGCCTGGCCGACACGCCTGGCCGACACGCCTGGCCGACCCCGCCCCGGGCGGTGTCGCTCAGGGGATGGCGGGAACCCTGCTCATCTCGTACAGGTCCCCTGCGTCCGGGTTGCCGATGTGCTGGTAGAGCGTGATCCGCTTGTTTGTGCCGCCGACCTTCCAGGGGTCGTCCGAGCAGCCCCGGATGTTGACCTCGACCCCTTGGTCCCAGGTGTCCCTTTCGGGCCTCAACGTCCACGTGCCCTGGCCCATGCACTTCTCGGTGGCCTTGCCCTGGTCACCGTAGAACCGGTGGTCGACTTCGGAGGCGGTCACCGTGCCGTTCGGTGTGAACGTCAGTGTCCCGCCCCGTCCGTCGGACCAGACGCCGGTCAGGGCCGCCGCGGTGAGCCGCGGCGGCCGGTACGCCTCGACCAGACCGGCGGAAAAGGCGACGCCACCGAGGACTGCGGTCGCCGCCACCGCGCCCGTACCCCACACCGCAACCGACCGGACGAGTCGCCGCCCCGGCAGCCGCGCGATCAGAACAGGCACGACGAGCACTGCCGCGGCGGGCAGCCACGCCTTGACGGCGGTGACCGGCTCCACTTCGCCGGCCAGCACGGCGATGGCAAGCGGGAGGGATGCGGCCCCGACAGTGACCGGTGGTGCCCACCACCACACCTCGCGGCTGCTGAACCGGCGCCCCAGCCTGTGGCTCAGCGAGATGGTGGGCAGCACGACGAAGAGCGCCACCATGCCTGCGACGCCGGGTGCGACCACCAGCAGTCCGGGTAGGAGGAAGAGCAGCGCGAGCCCGAAGCTGCCGTGATTGGGCCACTCCTGAGTCTGCAGGTACAGCATGTACACGACAGCGGCAAGCGCCGCCTCCTGGACCAGCACCACGATGGCGACCAAAGTCATACGGCTGTCGGGCCATTCGTGTCGCGTCTTCGTCACGGCCATCACCACCTCCCCCGGCGCATCCTGCCACCAACCTTGAACATGTTCAATCGGGGGCGGCGACGTTGTCTGCGGGCGTTCACCGAGGTCTGGGCCGAGCAGGCCCTGGCCCAGGCAGCCCACGTGGACGCGCAGATCGCCCGCGGTGCCCGGCTGCCGCTCGCAGGTGTGCCGATCGGCGTCAAGGCCGGCGAAGGCCCGGACTCCTACCAGAACACCCGCCTGGTGGCGGCCGGGTGCGTTCCGGTCGGTGCCACGTCGGTGCCGCGCACCGGCCGGGGTTGGCAGACGTACGGGCGCACCGACCGGGGACCCACCGTGAATCCGCTCAACCCGGCTTGGTCTCCGGGAGGTTCCTCCGCGGGCTCGGCGGCCGCGGTTGGGCACGGGGCACAGGAACGCGAGCCAGGCCGCGCCGGCCCCGTCTTCTGCCGTCGGCCCCTGCCGGAGTACGGACGAGTCGCCGGAGCAGGTCACTACGGTGCGCAGTGCGGTGAGCGGGCGGTTGCCGGAGAGCTGCTGGACGACGGTCGGCACCGTGGGCTCCCTCTCGGGTCAGACCTCGATGTAGGCCACGACCACCACGGTGCGCAGTGCGGTGACGAAGTACAGGACGCGTACGGCTTCGAGTTCGTCGGCGTACTGGCGCAGCCGGGGGCCGGCGGTGTCGCCGGGGATGGGGTCGCCGGCGTCGGGGTCGACGGAGATGACGACCAGGGCGCGGTCCAGGGCGTGGAGCTCGGCTTCGCTGGTGATGTTCTCCAGCTGCTTGGCGGCGGCGTCGGAGAAGGCGATGCGGGCGCGGCGGGGTCCGTGCGGGGCGGGCATCAGGCGACGGCCGGGCGCTGGGCGGCGAGGCGGGCCAGGTGGGCCTCGCGCAGCTCCTCCCACGGGGTGCAGTCCTCCACCGCGGGCAGGCCGTTGGTGGCGATGTCCTCGAGGGCGGCGGCGAACTGGTCGGCGTTGGCCCGGGTCTTGGCCGCGAAGGCGCGCAGGCCGTCGGCGGCCGCGGGCTCCAGCTGCTGCCGGGCGGCGGGGGCTGGCTGTTCGTTCATCGCAGGCTCCAGAGGGCAGAACTGGGGTGTCTCCCCACGGTATCGCCGCCGCCAGGGCCCGGGGACCACTCGCGGAAAGCCACGGTGCGTTGACGGGCAGATCGAATGTTCCGTTTGTCTGCTTGGGGCGGCTCGAACAGTCATCGTTGCCAGGCCTTTGGGTGTCCGGCTACTCAAGGGGAGGTGAGTACGTGCACTCTGCCCCGGGACCCGGGCGGCCCGGATGCTGGGGCCATGCGCCAGAAATCACTGGGACTCGCTCCCTGCCTGCTCTTCCTCATACCGGTGGCGGCATGGGCCGCCTGGCTGGGCTGGGACCAGCATCGTGACGTCCACCCCGACGGCTCGCAAACCGGCCCGTACGAGGCGTGGCAGGTGATCGGGTTGGTGCTGACCCTGCTGGCATCGGTGTACTGGGCCGCGTCGCGGGGTCGTATCGCGGATGCGGTGCTCGCCACCACGACTGGTCTGACCGCCGCCGCCTACTACGACTGGTCGGATGACGCCAGCGGCCTCTTCATGGTTGGCGTGGGCATGGTCATGATGGCAAGCCTCGTGGCGACCTCCGCCCTCTCCGTGCTGATCGCCTCCGTGACACGGGCCGAACGGCGAAGCGGCCCAAGATCGACACCGCTGCAGCCCGGCCCGGATACCGCTGCGTGAGTCAAGTCCCGTCGCCGTACACCACTGCTGCAACAACCGGCGACCCACCATTCCCGTGGTGTCGGTGAGGAATGCCGCGAGGTCGGCGGTCGCCTCGGGGGCCGCGGTGGCGAGGCGAACCGCGAACACCAGCTCGTCGAAGTCCCTGCCCGGGGCGAGGCGGGCGAGCGCGGACAGAAGCCCGGCGGCGGCAAGGACGGGCCTCGGCAAGAGGCTCGCGGCTATCTGATACGCGTTGTGATCGTCGTACCGGACCACGTCCCCCTGGTGTACGGAGTCCTTGCGGCCGTGGCCTTGGCGGCGGTGCCGCTCGGCGGGCGCGTCACCGCGCGGGCCCGCTGCTGATCCGCCGGCCTTCGGACGTGCGGTCGGCGCGGTGATGTACGCGGTGAGCAGCCAGGCGGCGCCGCCAGGGCGCAGGCGGCCTGGCGGCGGGGGTGTGGAGGAGCACGCGGAGGCGGTCAGGCGCCCGGCACCTCGCTACGACCCGGATCACCGGAGCCCGCGGCGACCCAGGCCGAGCACTGCTGGTTTCGCACGTGCCGGCCTGCGGAGGCGTTACGGTCGAAGGACTGAGCCGGGCGGCGCTCTGCCGTGCCGGGCAAGTCCTGCTGATTCGGAGTGGGTTACGTGATCCCCCTTTCGCTTGAAGCCGTCGCGGCCGCCGTCGGCGGCCGTCTGTGCGACGTGCCGGACCCGGCTGTGTTGGTGACCGCGCCGGCGGCCGTCGACTCGCGCGCGGTCGAGGCGGGTGGCCTCTTTGCTGCGCTGGCCGGTGAGCACGCCGACGGGCACGCCTTCGCAGCTGATGCGGTGGAGGCCGGGGCGGTGGCGGTCCTCGCCGCCCGCCCCGTCGGTGTTCCGGCCGTGGTCGTCGACGACGTGCTGGACGCGCTCGCCGCGCTGGCCCGCACCGTGCTGGCCGAGGTGCCGGAAGCGATGGTGATCGGGCTGACCGGCTCGGCGGGCAAGACCAGCACGAAGGATCTGATCGCGCAGGTGCTCCCCGAGCTCGGGCCGACGATCGCCACGGTGAAGTCGTTCAACGGCGAGATCGGGATGCCGCTGGCCGTCACCCGCCTGCACCGGGGCGTGAAGTACATCGTGCTGGAGATGGGCGCCCGCGGCATCGGCCACATCTCCCACCTGACACGCATCGCCCCGCCGACGGTCGGCCTGGTCCTGAACGTGGGGACCGCGCACGTCGGCGAGTTCGGCGGCCGGGAGCAGATCGCGCAGGCCAAGGGCGAGCTCGTCGAAGCCCTCCCCGCCAAGGGGCTGGCCATCCTCAACGCCGACGATCCGCTGGTGGCCGCCATGGCCCCGCGGACCCGCGCCCAGGTCCTGACGTTCGGCACCGTGCAGGACGCCGACGTACGGGCGGTGGACGTGAGGCTCGACTCGGCAGGCCGGGCCTCGTTCACCCTCGTCGCCGCCGGCCGCGACGCGCGGGTCTGCCTGACCCTTCACGGCGCGCACCATGTAGCCAACGCACTGGCCGCTGCGGCCGTCGCGATCGGGCTGGGCGCCGACGTGGAGAAGACGGCCGACGCGCTCTCCCGCGCGGTGCTGGTGGCGTCCGGACGCATGGAGGTCACCGACCGGCCCGACCGCGTACGGGTCATCAACGACGCGTTCAACGCGAACCCCGATTCGATGAAGGCAGCACTCACCGCCCTGGAGGCCATGAACAGCGGACGGCGGACCATCGCCGTCCTGGGAGAGATGAAGGAACTCGGCGCCGACGGCGGCGACGGACACCGGCAGGTCGGCCGCCTCGTCGCCGCCGCCGGCGTGAACGTGCTGATCGCAGTCGGCGGCGCCGACGCGCAGGCGATGGCCGACGCCGCCCAGGAGAACGACCCGAGCCTGAAGGCGGTCAGCGCCCGCGACCGGGACCACGCCCTGACCCTGGCCCGCGACCTGATCGAGCCGGGGGACATCGTCCTGGTGAAGGGCTCCCACAGCGTCGGGCTGGAGCACACCGCCGAACGGCTGGCCCGGCCCGACACCATGGTCAGCGACCGCTACTAGACGGCGGCGGAGACGGCCGCGTGCTCGATGTCCTCTGCGGACACCACGCCGGCCGAAGTCGGCGGGCGATCGGGATCATCAGCCGGGGCGGCGGCACGCAGCGCCGCCTCAACCCGGCGGTTGCTGGTCATGGTCGACGTGACGGCAGTCATGGTGAGGAGGAGGCCGGCGGCGGTGTAGAGCGGGGTGCGTACGTCGTAGGTGGTGGCCAGCCAACCGCCGAGGAAAGCGCCGAACGGGGCGGCGCACATGGCGAGCATGCGGGAGGTGGAGGCGACCCGGCCCATCAGGTGGGCGGGGACGATCGCCTGTCGGAGGGAGGGGCCGAGCACCATCGTGGCGCCCATGCCCGCTCCGCACACGGCGAGCGCGAGGCCGGCGACGTACGGGTTCGGGGCGACGGCAAGGCCCAGGATGGCGAGTCCCTCGACTGCGGCCGTGCAGGTGAGCGCGGCGCCGGTGCCGAGTCGTCGGCCGAGGAAGGAGGCGATGCCCGCGCCGAGCAGACCGCCGGTGGCCTCCGCCGTGAGGAGCAGGCCGAAGCCGAAGGTGTCGATGCCGAGACGATCGTGCGCGAAGAGGGCGAGTACGGTCTCCACGGCGAGGAAGGCGATGTTCCCGAGCGCCGGACGCAGCGCGAGCCCGAGCAGCAACTGATCCCGGAATACGTACGAGGCGCCGGCCCGCGCCTGCCGCAGCAGCGACTCACGGGCCTGCGGTACGGGCCGGGGTGCGGCAGGCAGCGACCGTACGAGCAGTGCGGAGAGCGCGAACGACACCGCGTCGGCGAGCAGCGGAACCGCCCGCCCGAGCGCGAGCAGGGCACTGCCCGCGGGCGGCCCCGCGAAGCCGGACGCGGCGGTCTGGGTGCCGCGCAGGCGGGAGTTGGCGCGCTCCAGGAGTACGGGGTCGCGGCCGAGCAGATCCGGCAAATAGGCCGTGGCGGCCGTGTCGAAGAAGAGTCCGCCGAGGCCGAGCAGGAAGGCGACGGCCGCGAGCAGTGGAATGCTCAAGCCGTCGAGCGCGGCCGCGGCCGCCGGTATCGCGAGCAGCACCGCACGCGCCGCGTCCGTGACCCACATCGTGCGCCGGCGGTCCCAGCGGTCC
This sequence comes from Streptomyces sp. NPDC043854, assembly GCF_056436005.1. Classification (NCBI taxonomy): domain Bacteria; kingdom Bacillati; phylum Actinomycetota; class Actinomycetes; order Kitasatosporales; family Streptomycetaceae; genus Streptomyces; species Streptomyces sp. NPDC043854. The sequence continues at coordinate 34,915 of NZ_JBWKDK010000031.1, read as the reverse complement.
ACCAGCGCACCGCCGAGCACCCCGAAGAGCAGCCACGGCAGCGTTCCGGCGGCCGTGACGACGGCGAGCGCCATCGGATCCCGCGTCAACGTCAACGCGAGCAGCGGCAGCGCGGCATGCGACACCCCGTCACCGAGCGAGGACACCGTCTGCGCAGTCCACAGCCGTCCGAACCCGGTCGGCAACTTCCGGACGCCTGAGGTCACTTGGCGTCCCCTTCGGCCTGCTCGCGCGGTGCCGGGTGGAACAGTGCGAAGACGAGTGACGCGTCCGGCAGCGACGGATCGGACAGCTCCCGGTACTCGTCCGCCAGTGCCTGCAGCCGCGCCCCCAGCTCCGCGAACTGCTCCTCGGTGAGCCGCAGATGCGCCATCCGTACGTGCCGCTCGCCATCCACCGGCGCTGCCTCCAGGTCCGCCACCGCATGCCGCATCAGCACATCCGGCCCTCCCTCGCCCGGATCCGGCAGCACGATCGCCCGCGCGGCCATGGCGTAGTACCGCTCGTTGACCCCCCGGACCTTCCGCGTTCGTACCACCTTCACCAGGCCGGCCCGTTCGAGCAGCCGTACGTGGTAGCTGGAACTCCCCTTCGCAAGGCCCACTCGCTCGGCGATCTGCGTAATCGTCGCGGGCTCGAAGCGGAGCACGGCCATGATCCGGTGACGCGTGAGATTGGAAACGGCGCGTAGCTGCTCGTCAGTAGTGACGTGGAACGTCTCGGGAAGATCATCGGTAGGCATGCCCCCAATGGTCAACACTTCTTGACCATTTGGCAAGGGGGTTGTTCGGGCTTCCGGAAACCGGCAGTTCGACGACGGTCCGGGCAGGATGTCTTCCTGTGAACCATGTGCTGTGCGGGCTCGCTGCCAATGCGGCCCTTCCCTCCGAGCTGGTCAACCGGCTGATCGCCATCGCGGACGCGGACATCGCCGAGGGCCTCGCCGGTCGTGCGGACCTCAGCCATGAGCAGGCGGTTGCCCTGGCTTCGCGGATTGGGGAGAGCGCTGTGCGGCTTGCGTACGAGGGCCTACTGACCGCCGCTGACGTCGATCCCGCCGCGCAGCCGCACGCCGCGCTCGCCTTGCTCGACGAGCGTTCCGGCGACCTGGAGTGGGCACGGCTCTTCGCGGCGGATCCGGATATCGGGCGCCGGGAGAAGCTGGCCGCCTGCCCCGGACTTCCGCCCGGTGTGAGGGAGACGCTCGCCGCCGACCCGGACGTACGGGTCGTTGCGGAGCTCGCGTTGTGGACGACGGCGGACATGGCCGCCCGGCTTGCGCGGCATCCGCATGCCGAGGTGCGCCGCGCGGTGGCGGCCAACGAGGCGACGCCACCGGATGTGCTGGCGATGCTGATCACCGGCGAGGGGCTGCCTCCGGCAGAGCGGTGCCTGGTCTGCGACGGCGAGGAGACGCCATTCGTGCACGATCCGCAGTGTCCGCGGCTCGACTGCGATCTGCGGTCCGGTGCCTCGTGTGCCGGATCCCACGAGTCCACCGTCCTCGACATGGTGGAGCTGGCGCTGCGGAACCCATGCACGCCTGTCGAAGACGTCGTCCGATTCGTCGACCACCCTTCAACGCTGTTGCGTTGCGGACTCGCTGCCCGCCCGGACCTGCCGCCGGAGGTGCGGGGAAGGCTCGCTGGTGACCCGGTGCCAGGTGTCCGGGCCGACCTCGCCGGGAATCCGGCGATCGACGACGCCCTGATCCGCACACTGGCCATCGACCGTGGCCACGACGTGCAGCGCACCCTCGCGCACAATCCCCGCGTGCCGCTCGACGTGCTGTCCCGCCTGGCCGGCGCTGTCAAGATCGGGCCAACCCTGCTGCCGCGCATTGCCGCGGCTTCTCCCGCCGAGGTCGAGGAGCTGGCCACGTCGTCGAATCCGGCTCTGCGGATGCTCTTGGCCGAGCGACGCGATCTGCCGGCCGAGATCCGTGACGCGCTGGCCGCCGACCCTGACGTGAAGGTGGTCAAGTCCATCGCGCCTCACCCGGGCCTTTCGGAGGCTCAGCTGCGCACCATGGTCGAACGGCACGGGGTTCAGGTCGTCGCCAAGGTGGCGGGCAACCCGGACGCACCGCCGGCGCTGCTGGAGGACCTGACCAGACACGTACCGCCGGCGCAGAAGGCGTTTCGCGAGGTCGCCCGGCATCGCAATGCGACGGGCCCGGCACTGCTCGCCTGCTTGGCAGACAGGCGGGCACGGCCCATAGCTGCCGGGCACCCGGCCCTGCCGCCGCCGGCCATAGTCGAGCTGCTCGCCGACGACGACTGGCAAGTGGTGGAAGCGGCGGCTGCCAACCCGTCGCTACCGTTGGCCGTGATGTCGGAGCTGGTGCCCGAGCTGGTGCCCGAGCCGAGCGGGGCATGGAAGTAGCGCAGTGCGCCGGCAAGCCATGCGGGCCACTCCACAGAAACACCGGTCCGCTGGAGCAGATCCCACAAGCCCTACCGGTGAATCCGGCCACGGAAGTCTGCAGAGCTGTACTGGGTCGAACGGCCGGGGATGCCTGACTCATTGCGGCGGCTGACGGCCGTCCAGGCGGCGTGGATGTACGCGCGCCTGCTCTCCGGAGGCAGGACCGACGGGCGGTCGCCCCGCCACGGTCCGGGTCCGGGCGACCGGACACCGGCTGCCTCTTGGCGTGTATCGAAAGGGCTGCCAGGCGCCCGAGCCGTATGCGCGGAGAGCGAGCGCAACTCGGTGGCGTCCGGAGCGGAAATCAGCAAGGCTCGCGTGCATGGTCTCGGTATTGCAGAACGTGGCGATCGACTGTGCGGATGCCTACGAGCTGGCCCGGTTCTGGAGCAGGGTGACCGGCCGTCCGCTGCATCCGGAGGACAAACCGGGTGATGCGGAGGTACAGGTGCTGCTGGCGGAGGGCCCGGTGCTGTACTTCAACCAGGTGCCCGAGGCCAAGACGATCAAGAACCGGATCCATCTGTGTTTGCGCCCAGAGACCTCGCGTGAGCAGGAGGTTGAACGGCTGCTGGGTCTCGGTGCCACCCTTGTCACCGATCGCCGGAATCCCGATGGCTCTGGCTGGGCGGTCCTTGCCGATCCCGAAGGCAACGAATTCTGCGTTCTGCGCAGCGAGTCCGACCGGGCCGCCATGACTTCCCGCCCTGCAGGCCGTGGAGTCGACATTGAGATCCCAGGTGATCAGGGAGATCCCAGGTGATCAGGCCCTTGGCCCTTGGCGTCGGCCCGGGCCTGCAGCCCGGTGAAGACCCGCTGCCAGGCGCCGTCCCGCTGCCGGCGGCGGAACAGGTCGTACACCCGGCCCCAGGGCCCGTACCGCTCCGGGACATCCCGCCACGGCGTCCCGGTCCGGGTCCGCCACCACCGTATGCCGTCGATCAACTGCCGCGGTGAGGGTCCGTACGAGCCCTTCTATGCGGGGCCGTAGTCCAGCGTCGGCTCCGGCGGGTCCTCTACACCTCCGCGCTGTTCAGCATCCGACGGTGCGAGGAATCCCGCCGGTTCTACGACCGCAAACGCGCCGGGGGCAAACGCCACACCCAGGCCGTCCTCGCCCTCGCCCGCCGCCGCGTCAACGCGGCGAGAAGGCCGCCACCGCCGCCGGGATCGAGGGCCGCTCCACCATGACCCGCGACCAGTTCGCCGACGCCCTCGCGCACATCGGCCGCAGTCGGCGCACGTCGTAGGAGGCGCATTCGTGGGCGGCAGGTCCTGGCCCGTGCGGTGCCGCGCGACGGCCGTGGTCCGCCGAGCCGGTACCTTATTGCACATCTATTGCAATAGCAGATGATGTGTGAGAGGGGTCAGTGTGGGTGCTCCGGTGGTGCTCGGGATCGAGTCGTCGTGTGACGAGACGGGCGCGGGGATCGTGTCCGGGGGCCGACTGCTGGCCCACGTGGTGGCGTCGAGCATGGACGAGCACGCCCGCTTCGGCGGCGTGGTGCCGGAGATCGCCGCCCGCGCCCACCTGCAGGCGTTCAACCCCGTCGTGCGCGAGGCACTCGACCAGGCGGGCCTGCGGCTCTCCCAGATCGACGCGGTGGCGGTGACCACCGGGCCGGGGCTATCGGGTGCACTGCAGGTGGGTCTGGCCGGGGCGAAGACGCTGGCGTACGCGGCCGGGGTGCCGCTGTACGGGGTGCACCACCTGGCCGGGCACGTGGCGGCCGACACCCTGGAGCACGGGCCGCTGCCCAACCCGTGCATGGTGCTGATCGTCTCGGGCGGGCACACCTCGCTGCTGCTCGTACGGGACCTGGTGCGCGATCCGATCCTGCACCTGGGCGACACCGTCGACGACGCGGCCGGCGAGTGCTTCGACAAGGTCGCCCGCGTCTTCGGCCTGCCGTATCCGGGCGGGCCGGCCATCGACCGCGCCGCCCGCGCCGGCAACCCGTGCGCAGTGGCCTTCCCGCGTCCGCTGACAGGTGCGAAGGACGATCCGTACGCGTTCTCCTTCTCCGGCATGAAGACCGCCGCCGCGCGCTGGGCCGAGCGGCACCGCCTGGACGGGGAGGAGATCCCGGTGGCCGACGGCGCCGCCTCGCTCCAGGAGGCCGTCGCGGACGTGCTGACCCGCAAGGCGCTGGCGGCCTGCCGCGCGTACGAGGTGCGCACGCTCGTCGTGGTCGGCGGGGTCGCGGCGAACTCGCGGGTGCGGGCCCTGGCCGAGGAGCGCTGCGCGGCCGCCGGGGTGGAGCTGCGGGTGCCGCCGCTGACGCTGTGCACGGACAACGGAGCGATGATCGCCGCCGTCGGCGACCTCCTCGTACAAGCCGGAGCCGACCCGGCGCAGCTGGACATGTCCATCGACCCGTCCGCACCCCTGGAATACGCCGCCCTGCACCCGGCGGCGCGGCCGGCCGCGGTCGTCGCGTGAGCGCAATAGCGGTGCGCCGGGTGAGGGCCGGGGCGCTTTTGGCCCGCGGCGAGGACGTGCGGCGGGTGTACGCGGAGCCGTTCGCGGGCCCGCCATGGAACCAGGGGCGCCGGTAAGAACCTGCGCGGATGACAGCACCATCTGTCCCCGCCGCCGGGTCACCACCGAACCGGTGCCTCTACGGATGATCCGCAGCAGGCGCTGCCCCTCGTCACCATCGATCTCGCGAACGCGTACCCGCTCTGCCATCCGCGCATGATCTCGCCCAGTGCACGGTCATGCGGGTATCCCCGGCGGCGCATAGTGGCGCACGTAGTCACGCATCTGAGGCTCGAGTCCGGACAGGTCACCGCCGTTGAGGGCATGCCAGAGACGGTTCTCGATCCAGAACCGATGGGCGAACTCCTCGAACGAAGGTGCGCACCAGAGGATTGCGGCCCTTTGCTCCTCCGGATCGTCGAGATTGGTCTCCGTCTCTTCCCCATCGCGCCGCGCCTCGTACTCGTATTCGTAGTCGAGATAGGAGTGCACCACGAACGCCTCACCCGAAGGACGGAGGTAGAGGTACCAGATGACGCAGTCCTGTTGATCGCGCAGGAATCGCACGAGGAAGGCACCAGGCTCGACCGGACTGGGCAGGGGCTCTGAGATATCGGTCCAGCAGCAGGTCACCGAGACCTCATCCAGCGAGAAGTGCAGCTTCGCGTCGGCCTGGAAGGAGACGAAGTCCCGAGGCAGCGTCAAGCCCTCGGCCGCAAGGTTCTCTGCCAAGCGATTGAGCGCCGTGACCTGTTCGGGAACAGGTTCGCCGGTACCGCCGAGCCATTGAAAGGCTCCCGTGAACTCGGTGGTGTCCAGAGGTGGCAGGCTCTCGTAGGGGTAGTACTCGTAGGTGCCGCCGCAGGGTCGGTATTCACCCAGGTCGGTGGCACACCAAGCAGAGTCGAAGCCGACCGAGGACACGTCAGACCCTGATCGTTCACCAGCCATCGGCCCTCCATTGATCACCGTGAGCGGAGTTGTTGGCGTCAGCATCGCACTGCCCACTGACACTCCCTGCGACGGGTGGGCCAGGCTGGCTCTCCCTGGCGATCGGGGCAACGGTGTTCTCCGGACGCGACCCTGGTCATCCCCTTGCAGGTAACCCTTCGCAGCGAAGGTTGAGGATTGTCGCCGAGGTTGGCGACCGCTAGCGGCGGGTACTCTTCAGCGACCACCCGCCGGCACGGAGCCGGCCCCTCGCGGAGGACCGCTCGCCGCGCCGCCGGACCCCGCCGGGGCGGATCCGCCCTTCGCCGCCCACAGCGCGGTGGCGATGTAGAGCAGTTGCTCGGGGATCCGGAACCACAAGGGCGTGGCCGGGTCGCCGTTGAGCGGGACGTCCTCGGCGGCGGCGTAGATGTTGGCGGGGAAGACCAGGACGAAGAACACCGCCAGGCTGATCCCGGCCGTCTGGCGGGTTGAGGCCCGGACGAGCCCGGCGTCTCACACGCCGCCTTCAAGCACCACTTCGGCGGCAAGCCCGGCGTGCTCACCGCACTGGCGGCGGAGGGCTACAACCTGCTCGCCGACGCCCTGACCGCGGCTGGTGACGACCTCGTCGAGGCCGGCGTGGCGTACGTACGGTTCGCGGCCAGCCACCCGGCGCACTTCGAGGTGATGTTCCAACCCGGCCTGTACCACGCCGACGACCCCAGCCTCTGCGCCGCGAAGGAGCGGGCCGGCCTGGCGCTCACGGCGGTGCTCTCGACCTCGGCCGGCGAAGCCAACGAGCTGGCCGCCTGGTCAATCGTCCACGGCTTCGCCAGCCTGTGGCTGAGCGGTGCACTGCCGGCAGGTCTCGGCGACGACGCGGGAGACGCCGCACGGCCGGTCATCTCACTGCTGGCGCTCACCCCGTGAGCGCGGCCTGCGGCAGCCGAATCCCCGACCCGCCCCGCCTGCGACCCACGCGGGGCAGTCGCAGGTAGCCGACGGGAAACCAAGAATGCGAGGCCCGGTGTCATAGATACCCGACACCTTCTTACGCGCGTGTTCGGCCAATCACGGGGTCAGCCCCGCAGTTCCCCGAGCCCCTGATGGTGAGACCGTGTAGACCTTCCCGTAGGCCCGGAGGGTTTCGGCCGGGTCGCCGGGGCGGCCTCGCAGGACGGCGTCCAGGAAGGCGAGGGTGGCTCCGGCGACGACGCGCGGGCTCTCGGTGCGGCCCAGGGTGCCGACGATCGAGGGCACCGGCGGCAGGTAGAGCGGGCCGTCCATGAAGGTGAGGTGCCCGGCGCCGGGGACGGCAAGCCGGTGGCTCGTCGCGGTGCTGTGCTCGAGGGCGTCGGTGAGGCGGGGCAGGTAGCGCGGGTCGGTGCCGGCGGTGATCTCCTGGGTGAGCGCGAGCGCCGGCTGCTCGAGGGCGGGCGCGGTGGGGCCGTGGGGGTATCCGTCCAGGTCGACGACGGCGTCGAACCGGCGGTCCTGCCGGGCCGCCTGCAGGGCGGCGGCACCGCCCAGGGAGTGGCCGGCCACCGCGGCGCGGCCGGTGTCCAGGCGTCCGGTCAGCGGGTCGGCGGTCTCGCCCCGGTCCAGCCGTTCCAGCTGGGTGAGGACGAAGCCGAGGTCGGCGGCCCGGACGGCGGTCCAGCCCGCCGCCAGCTCCTCGTCCCGGTCCCGGTCCCCGCTGGAGGCGGTCGTGGCGCGGATCGTGCGGCCGTCGGCGAGGACGACGACGGCGGAGTCGTACGGGTGGTCGAGGGCGGCGACCAGGTAGCCGTGGCCGGCCAGCTCCTCCGCCCAGGCGGTGTTCTGGGTCCGCACCCCGCCCGACCCCGGGGAGAACAGGACGACCGGGAACCGTTCTCCCCCACCGGCCACCGGGGCGTCGACGACCGCACGGCTGCGAGCCCGCGGGACGCCGTCGACCAGGAAGCCGGGCAGGCCGACCCCGCCGGCGAGGGCCTCGGCGACGGTGCGCGCCTCCCGCTCCGTGCGTCCCAGGTACTGGGCCCGCTGGGTGCCGGCGGGGCTCTTCTGCGCGGGGTACCAGAGCTGGGCCACGACCGTGCGCCGGTCGTCCGGATCGGCGGTGAAGCTCTCGGGGCGCAGCGGGTCGGCCCACTGCACCACCCGGGTGCCGACCGCGAAGCCGCCCGACGGCTCGGGGAACTCGGGCACGGGGAAGGCCCAGGCCGCCACCGGGCCCATGGCGATCAGGCCGGCGCAGGCCAGCGATCCCGGCAGGGCCAGCCACCAGCGGGCCCGCCACGCCGGTCGGCCGGTACGGCGTCGCAGCAGGGGCGGGAGGGCGAACGCCGACGCCAGGGCGGCGCCGGCCAGGACCGGCAGCAGCTGCCAGCGGATCCCCACCACGCCCAGCACGGTCGCGGACGCCACGAGCACCGCCCCCGCCCCGATCGTGACGGGCCGGCGGGCGGCCGGGGGAAGCCAGCGCGCCGCCACCAGCGCGAGGGCACCCAGCAGGACGAGGACTTCCGGAAGGGACATCGACAGCCCCGTGATGGTTTCGGTCACCCGGCCATGCTCGACGCCGGGTCCGCGCCGCCGCATCGGTCCCGGGTCGCCGCCGGTTGCCACTCCGGTCGCAACCCGGGCGGGCCGCGGTGCGACCGGAGTGGCAACCGGTCACGCCCGTCCGGCGGCCGCTCTGCGACCGTGGGAGGTGGTGGGCATCCTCCTGCGGCCGTACGCCGGCAGGGTGCGGTCGGACGGTGGGCTCATGCGCGCCGCCGCCCCCGCGGCCTAGGCTCCGGCTGAACGCGCTGACGGTCCCGGTCGGGCCGCCACGACGACCGATCGACGGGGAGGTGTGACGGTGCCCCACCGGGACCGGGTACCGCCCCTGGTGTGGGACGCGGCGCTGCCGATCCTTCTCCTCCTCAACGTCGTGACCGCCTACCCGGCGCGGGAGCTGCCGGTGGCCGCGGCGCTCACCGCCGCCCTGGCGCTCCCCCTGCTGTGGCGGCGCCGGGCCCCGCTCGCGGTGTTCGGCGCCGTGGCGGCCGCGGCCTTCGTCCAGTGGCTGATGGACGTCCAACTGCCCGCGGACATCGCCCTGCTGGTGGCCCTCTACACGGCGGCCGCGCACACAGGCCGGCGCGGCACGCTCCTCGCCGGTGCCGTCGTGGAGGGCGGAGCCGTGCTGGCCTGCCTGCGCTGGACACCGGACGGCGCGTTCCTGACCCCCTTCGTCGCGCTCTCCGCGACGGTCGTCGCCGCCGCCGTCCTCGGGGTGAACGTGCGGACCAGCCGGGCCTACCTCGCCGCCGTGCAGGAACGGGCCGAACGGCTGGCGCTGCACCAGGAGCAGCAGGCACGGCTGGCCGTCGCCGAGGAGCGGGCCCGGATCACCCGCGAGATGCACGACATCGTCACCCACAACCTGTCCGTCATGGTCGCGCTCACCGACGCCGCCGTCTACGCCCAGCACAGGTCCCCGGACCGGGCCACCGCCGCGATGCTGCAGATTTCCGAGACGGGCCGGCAGGCGCTGACCGACATGCGGCGCTCGCTGGGCGTCCTGCGGACCGGCGAGCGGGACGCGGAGCGCCACCCGCCGCCCGGCATCGCCCAGCTGGAGGCCCTCGCCGACCAGATGGGCGCCGCCGGGCTGCCGACCCGCCTGGAGATCCGCGGCGGCCACACCCACGTCCCCGCCACCGCACAACTCACCGTCTACCGTCTGGTGCAGGAAGCCTTGACCAACACCCTCAAGCACACACCCGCCGGCACCCGCGCGACGGTCCTGGTCGAGTGCTCGGCCCAGGCCGTCGGCGTGGACGTCACCGACAGCGGCCCCCGCCCGGCGCGGCCCGCCGCCGCACCGCCCGGCCACGGCATCCCCGGCATGCGCGAGCGCGCGGCCGCCTACGGGGGAACGCTGCAGGCCGGACCGCTTCCGGGCGGCGGCTGGGGCGTCCGAACCCGACTCCTCCTGGGCGGCGGCGGGGCGGCCTCCGCATGACGATCCGCATCCTGATCGCCGACGACGAGGCGCTGCTCCGGATGGCCTTCGGCACGGTCCTGGAGGCCCAGCCCGACATGACACCGGTCGGCGAGGCCGCGGACGGCGCCCAGGCAGTCCGCCTCGCCCGGGAGCTGCGGCCCGATGTCGTCCTCATGGACGTCCGGATGCCCGGGACGGACGGGATCGAGGCGACCCGACAGGTCGTCGAGGTCGCCCCGCAGAGCAGAGTGCTGATCCTGACCACCTTCGACCTGGACGCGTACGCCTTCGCCGGTCTCGCCGCCGGAGCCTCGGGCTTCCTGCTGAAGAACACCAGGCCGGAGGAGCTGCTCACCGCGATCCGCAACGTCGCGGCGGGCGACGCGGTGCTCTCCCCGCGGATCACCCGGCGCCTGCTGGAGGACTTCCGTCTGCACCTGCCCGACGGCGGCGCGGCCGTCCGCGACGAGCGGCTGGACCGGCTGAGCGCCCGTGAGCGCGAGGTGCTCGTCGAGGTCGGCCGCGGCCTGTCCAACGCCGAGATCGCGGCCGCGCTGTACCTCGCGGAGGCGACCGTGAAGTCCCATCTGGGGCGGATCCTGCACAAGCTCGAACTCCGCGACCGGATCCAGGCCGTGGTCTTCGCCCACGACAACCGCCTGGTCCGCCCGGCCTGAGAAAGGTGTTGGGTAATCGGGTGATCACTCGTTCTCGAGGTCGCCGGCGAGGCGGCGGGCTGCTTCGGTCTCGATGGGGCCGCGCGGTTCGATCTCCTCGCCGGCGAGGCGGGCGGCCATGAGGCGGATCATGGCGACTTTGATCACCGCTTCGGCGTGCGCGGTCTTGCTCTCATAGTCCCGTGCCAACCGTCTGCACCGTCCCAGCCGGGAGAATGTCCGCTCGACCACCACCCGCCTGCGGGGCAGCACGTGGAAGCCTTTCACCTCCGCATTGCGCGGCACCGCGATATCGGCGTTCGATGGGGAAGCCAAGGGGATGCCCCTCATACGAGGGACCTGACCAGGCTCCTGAGCCTGCGGTGGCGGGTCCCGCCTCGCCGAGGTCGCGGCGCCGTCGCCCCTGGCGGCGGGAGTCGCGGGCCCACGGGAGCGGCTGGTCGACCTGATGATGGACGGCAGCCCGGACCTGCTGAACAAGGCCGGACTGCGGCACTGGAGGAGTCACGCGATCGTGCAAGTCCTCCTGGAACCGCGCTCAAACCGGCATGAAGGCCCTGATCCTGAACGTTACCGACCGCAGCCGACGGGAGTGTCCGCAACGGGCCACCGGGCGGCATAGGTTGGGTGCCCGGCGAGTCCGTCGAGCAGATCCGCCCCGACCTGTGGATCGTGGAAGACGATCACGTGGTGCGGGAAGCTTCGAGGTCCTCCATGGGCCCACTGGCTGTTCCGGTCGGTGAACGCCTCCGCGATGTCGAACGCCGACGGGTCGTTGGAGCTGAACAGCGTTCGCCCGGCGGCGGAGCACAGTGTGCAGCATGTCGTCGGTGATGACCGGGGGCCGGCCGCCGTGCTCGGCGAGTGCGGCCCGGCCGCCCTTCGGTTCGGGGCACGTACGCCGGCGTCGGCGGCGGTGCCGGTGGTTTGCTGGTCGGTGCAGCCGAGACGAGCAGGGCCGGGGCGCAGGCCGGCCCATCCATGGATTCTCCGCCCGGGAAGGCGCCCGGTCCGTAAGCTTTTGGAATGCAGGACGATGTGGTCGTCGGTCTGGTGCCAGCTTGGACTCGGCAGGAGTCGCTGGCATTCCTGGCACCGGTGACCAAAATTCTGGAACTTCGCGACGCGGACGCGCTGGCCGCCGAACTCGCGGATTCGCCTCCCGCCCTCCGGCTGGCCCGGGCCTACCTGGAACGGCACCCGCTTTCGCTCGGCGACTATCTCCGGCGGGTCCGCACGGGCCTGAAGCGTCCGAACCGCCTGCTGACCGGGATCGTCTACCGCGACCGCGCGACCAGAGCGGTGATGCGCGCGGCCGTGCCCGCCCAGGTGAGACCAGTGGCGGCGGCACTGTCGGCCATGAAGGGCGAGCTGCGGGCCCGGCCCGGCGCGTACGGGCTGATGAGCTTGCTGGCGTTCCTCGCCCCCGCGCGGCTCGACCTGCGGCTGCTGTTCGGCCACGACGCGGACCTGGGCTTCCTGCCGCCACCGCTCCGCGATCCGGACGTGCGCGCCACGGCCGGCGCCGCCCTGGCCGAGTACGGGCTGATCAAGATCGCGTCAGACGGGTCCGAGCTCAGAATGCAATCCGTGGTGCAGGCCGCGGCCCGCACCCTGGTGGTGAGGCCTTACTGGGCCAGTGCGGCGCTGCTCCTGTGCGCCGAGGCACTCAACGAGACCGGCCTCCCCGCCGACGCCGACCGGCTCGCGAGCCACGCCGAGCACGCCGTCGCGCACGTGCGCGAGATGAAACGGCTCCAGCCGCTCTGCGCCCGGGTTCTGCGGGACCTGGGCATGACCGCGGGCAGGCGGGGACGGACCGAGCAGGCGAAACGGCTGCTGAAGGACTCCCTGGAGATCCATCTCGCGATCCGGCGCGGCGACCGTGCCGACCTGGCCGAGGCGTACTACCAGTACGGCCATGCCCTCTCGGAGAGCGGCGACCTGGCCGGAGGACGTGCCCGGATCGACCGGGCGATCGCCCTGGCGACGGCCGTCCGCGGACCAGACCACCCGGAAGTCGCGCGCTACAGGCACGACCTGTCGACGCTCCTCCGTGAACTCGGCGAGCCCGCAGCCGCCAAGGCGGAGCTGCTGGCCGCCCTGGAGATCGGGGAGAGGCGCCTTGAAGCGGGCAGCCCAGACCTCGCGGTCGGCCGCCAGTCGCTGGGCGTGTTCCTGCACGAGGAAGGAGATCTGCAGGGCGCCCGGCGCGAAATGGAACAGGCTTTGGCCCAGCTGCTGGCCTCAGTGGGGGAGAACGACCACAGGGTGTCCGCCTGCCGGTCCACGCTCTCCCGGGTGTTGCGCGATCTAGGTGAGCTCGAGGAGGCACGGAACCAGCTGGCCGCGGCGGTGGCCGCAGGAGAGACCATCGATGGCCCGGCTCATCCTCACGTGCTCGCGGACCGCAGGGACCTGGAACGGGTCGAGCGCGAGCTCGGCGGGAACGCCGAAGAGGAGGAGCCGGCCGCCGTCGAGGAGACGACACCTTTCCCTCCGCTGGATCCGTCCCACCTGATCCTCTCAGCGGACGGCGTCTGCGACCCCGCCGCCCCAGTGGCATGGACCTGGAAGCTGACACGGGCCGACGGAACCGTGCTTGCTGAGCACGAGGTCCGGCTCGACCCCGCAGACGCGTCCTTCGCCGCCTTCTCCGACCTGCACACCTGGCTGCGCTGGCGGACCTCACCGGACCGGCGCCGCAGCGACGAGCTCAGGCTGATGGAGGGGCTCGGCCGGTGGACGGGCGCGGAGGTCCTCGGCCCCGTCGGCACGATCCTCGGCGAGCACCGCGCCGCCCCCACCGTCGTGCGCGTCCAGGTTCCCGAGGGCGCCTCCTGGCTCCTGGACAGACCATGGGAGCTGGCCCATCTCGGCGACGGCGTCCGTCTCGCGGAACAACCGGTGAGCCTGGTCTTCGAGACCGCGGCGGCAGCCACGGACAAGAGGATGCCGTCGACGGCCCTGCGGATCCTCGCGGTATTCAGCCTGCCGTCCAACGCCGACGCGCTGGCACTACGCCGCGAGCTGATGACCGTCGAGCGGATCGTCAAAGAGGTCTCGGACGGCGGTCGTGCCATCGAGCTTCACGTCCTGCACTACGGAGTGACGCGAGACCGCCTGCAGGAACGGCTCCCCGACCTCGAAGGCTGGGACATCGTGCACCTGGCCGGGCACGGACGCCCCGGAGAGCTGTTCACCGACGACGGCCACGGCCGGAGCGAGACCGTGACGGCCGACGAGATCACCGGGATGCTGACCCCGTCGGCACGGCGACTGAAGCTGATTGTGCTGTCATGGTGCGGTTCCGGCGGGGGTGCCACGGCCGACTGGGACGACGAGGAGGACATCGAGCCGGCGCCCGCGCTGCCGATCCGGCTGGCCGCAGCGATGAGCTGCGCGGTCCTGGCCATGCGCTACCCCCTCGCCGACGAGTTCGCCGTCGAGTTCACGCGGGAGTTCTATCTGCGCCTGCTATCCGGCAGCGCGGCGTCCACCGCCGTCCGTGGGGCAATGACCGACTTGAGGCGGCGGAGCGACGCCGCAGGACGGGCCTGGCGTCCGCTGTGGTCGGCGACACCGGTACTACTCAGCGCAGGAACGGCCGACCTGATGCCGATCACACCCCCGCCCGGCCCGAGGCCGAGCCCGCCGGGCGTCTCAGGAGAGCTCCCGGAGCGGCCGGAGGCGTTCGTTGGCCGGGCCGCGCTGATCAGCCGTCTGGCGGCGACCGGCCCGGTGCTGCTGACCGGGATGCCGGGCATCGGCAAGACCACGACCGCCCTGAAGTTCGCACACGCCTATGCGGACACCTACGACCGCATCCTCTGGTGCGAAGGAGGAGTCCCCGAAGTAACCGACGACCTCGACGAGCGGACCCTGCTCGTCATGGACGGCATGGACGGCATGGACGGCGCCTGGCACGACGAGCGGTGGCGCGAGCACGCGGAACGCACTGGCGGACCCAAGGTCGTGTTCACCTCGCGGCTCGTCCCGGCGGACCCGCCCCGGAGCCTAAAGATCGAGCCGGTCCACCCGCTCTCGCCGGTGGACGCCGCACTGCTCGCCCGTGAAGTCCCAGGAGCGGACGCCTCGCTGGTGCGCGGCGGTGAGGGGCACCCCCTGCTGCTGGCCGGGCAGACTGGTCACAGGGCCCTGATCGCCGCTTGGGCGGAGGACGCGGCAGCCTCCTTGCCGGAGGAGGCCCGGATCCTGTTCCGGTTCCTGTGTTCGCTGGAAGAGGCGGACCGCGAGGCAGGGCCCATCGTCACCTCCATCTGGGAGGACGTGTGGGAGGCGTTCGGCGGGCAAGGCGAGGCGCCCCATCTGGATCCCACGCTCGATGCCTTGACCCGTTCCGGCCTGGCGGAGGTCGTCCGCGATCCGGCGGTCGAGAACGCCGTCCGCTCCGTCCTGATGCATCCGATCACGGTCGCGGTAGGCCGCGGCCTGCTCACGGGCGAGGAGTACGAAGCGGTGACCGGTGTCGTCGCTGCGTTCTGGTGGTTCTGCATCCAGGAAAGCCGTCGCGAGGAGAACAGCCACATGGCCGTCTTCTACGCCGGCCGTGCCGTCCCGTACCTGCTGGCCCTTGAGCGCCCACGCGAGACGCTCGAGGCGCTCAGCGTGATCACCGGGCGCGATATGTCGGCCGAGACGGTCAACGCCGTCCACGCGTGGCTCGCCGAGCTGGACGAGCTCGCCCGGGGCACTGACGTCGAGCCGGATGTACGCAAGCTCCGGACCGACCTGCTGGTCCGGAGCCGGAACGTCTCGATCGAAGCCGAGCTGCGTGCGTCCTTCGGCAACGCGGTCGAGGCCGGGGACCACCAGGCCGCGGCGCTCAGCGGCGGCCACCTGGCCAATGTGCTGATCTTGATGGGCCGTGCGGAGGAGGCCCTGCAAGTCGCCGAACGGGCGGAGGAGCACGCACGTCGCGCGGGGCGGGATCCGTGGCGGCGGCTGACCGCGCAGATACAGGTGCTGCAGGCCCTGGTGGCCGCGGGACGCCACGAGGAGGCCCTTCCGCGCGTGCGGCGGCTGTCGCGCCGACTCAGGAAGCTGGGCGAGGACGAGTCGGGGGAACACGACCGATGGCACGTCTCTGAAGTCCTGCTGAACGCGGGCTTGCGGGCGGCGATGAAGCTCCGCCGGTGGGAGGAGGCCCTGGAGTTCGGCGACGGCATCCTCGTGAGCATGGCGCGGCGCGGCGCACCCGAACTGGAGATCGCCCAGGTCGAGTACAACAACGCGTTCTTGTTGCGAGAGTTCGGCCAGCCGGCCCGCGCCCGCGAGGTCCTACGCCGCTGCCAGATCGTCTTCGAGCGGGAGCGGGACCTGGCCCGGCTTGCCGGCGTCCGGCAGTCGGTGGCCGAGCTCGAGGCGCGCGAGGGCCGGTACACCGAGGCGGCCGAGCTGCTCCGGGACGCCCTGCGCCTGCTCTACAGCGTCCGCGACACCCTCGACCCGGCTGCGATCAGGGACGCCCACGCGACCCTGGCGGCGCATCTGACGAACGGCGGCACGATCGGCGCCGAGGCGTTCCACCAGCTGCTCGCCGTATCGATCACCGACCGGCTGACCGGGTCGCTCCGGCTCGAGGAGACCATCGACCGGCTGCGCTGGGTGGCGACCCGCTACGACGACCTGCCCGCCTCGCTCGACGACCTCATCGAGGCGGTCGACGAGGTGCCGGGAGTGCGCTTCGCGGCGCTGCTCGCCATGCTGCCCGGCGGGAGGACAGCCGCCGAGCACGTCCTCACAGAGCTCCGCCCGGTGGTGCGCTACGCGACAGAGGCCCTGATGTTCGACCTCTTCGAAGCGGCCGGACTCACAGTGAAGAGCATCGACCTGAATGCCGTCCCGGAGGAGCGAGGGCTAGGCGGACGCCTCGTCGACCGGTTCGGCCCCCTCGTCCGGAGGCGGAGGCGGAGGCGGAGGCGGAGGCGGTGACCGGCGGGCCGGGCGCTTGGGCGGCAGCGGCTTGCGCATCGGAGCAGCCGCCTGCCAGCCGCGGTGGGCGTCGTCGTCCCAGTCGGGCTCCCAGTCCTCGGAAGGATCGTCAGGCCGGGTCATCGGGATCCTCCTCGTCGTTCCTGCCGTCGAAGAACTCGATCGACACGATGGAGCTTCCATTCAACCAAACGCCCCTGCTGCCGGGATAAGGCTCGGTGAACCAGTCGTCCTCGCCCGTCCACTGCTGCTGCAGGTACAGGTCCCGGTGTGCGGGGTCGGACGAGGCGAACGACCGGTCGGCGTACAGCCCGTAGACGACCCGGTCCTCGGTGAGCCTGACCCGGACGTAGGCCGGGAACGCCCGGCTGAAGACCCAATCCCAGGCTTCGGGGACCCTGGTCACCGAGGACAGGCCGATCCGGACCAGCAGCCGGTGCAGCCAGGCGGGGCGGCGGACATCGGCCAGGAACGACAGCCCGGCTCCCAGGGCCACCGGGACGACCACCAGGACGATCATCGTCCAGGCCGCGATCTGGCCGACGTACCTTCCCGCACCGTGCTGGACGATGTCGGAGGCGAGCGGGGCCGTCCACCACAACATCATGAGGTGCACCACGATGGATCCGACGGCCACATTGGCGATGAACGCCCGTTCGCTGACGGCCGGGCCCTGCCGGCCGCGGTCCATGGTCGTGCCCAGCAGGTAGCCCGGCATGAGGAACAGGACGGTCGAGCCGATCCCGGCCAGGAGGAACGCGATGACGTTCTTGGCCAACTCGGTTGTCTCCGGCGCCATGGGCCTCCTCCGCTTGTGCTCCCGCACAGTGATGATCTCAGCGCGGCGGCCTTCGCGTATGGACTTCGGCCACTTGGTTCATGTCCCGAGCTCGGTGGGAGGCCGCCTGGTGGGGCCTGGAGTGTTGTGGTGGTCCGCACCGGAGGGAAGGACTCGGGTGACGGTGACTTCGTCGGCGTACTGCGGTGCGAACGGATGCTGCGCCTCCATGCCCTTGAGGAACACCCGTCGCCCGTCCTCGAGGAGCAGACGGGAGGCCACCCCGGGAGTGAACCCACCCGTCTTCCCCTCGGCCTGAACCACCACAGTCCCCAGACGGGACTCGACGTGCGCGCGGACACCGGAAGGTAAGGACACCCACTCCGGCCGGACGGAAGTAGCAGCCATCGACGCCCCTCTGGAAGTCGGGGTGCCGGTACGGTAGCGCTCCGCCCAGGCCGAGCCTGCCACCGATTCGCCCAGGCGGTGTCAGCCGATGCGGCCGATGACCACGATGGCGGCGACAGGTACGGCCGGCCCCGTCAGCGCGTGGCGATCTGCGGGAGTGCCGCGCCCTGGTAGCGGGCGCCGGCGTTCCAGAGGATGAAGGAGTTCATCTTGTTTGCTGCCGCAGCCTTGATCTGTTCGGCCACCTCAGCCGGCCCGTAGGTGCTGCCCATCGAGAAATCCTGCAGCCACGGGATGATTTCGGTCTGCGTGCCCTTCGCCTGGCGGGCGAAGTCGGCGAGCGAACGCTGCACGATCGCGTACGGGGCGGTGTCCGGCTGTGCGACGCCGTACTCTCCCGGCCCCCAGTGGGACGGGTAGACCATTGGTGCGATGTAGTCGGTGACCTTGACCAGGGAACCGATGTCCTGTGCGATCTCGGTGGGGCGGGTCGCGGCGATACCGAAGACCGAGACGCCAAGGTACTTGGCGTGGGGACGCAGCGCGGTCCGGGTCTCTGCGACGAACGAGGTGACGGACTGCTCGGGCGTGGTGGTACCGATGCCCGGGAAGCGCATGTCCGTCAGTGGGCCGTCCGGTCGGCGCACGTAGTCGTAGAGGATGTCGTCGAAGCCGAGCCGAGCTGCTTCGACGGCGAGGTCCTGGTTGTACTTGCGGACCGTGGGGTTGGCGAAGTTCGTGAAGGACAGGGCTCCGTAGTGCCCGCCGTCGTAGGGTTCTCCGTCCGGGGTCAGCACGAGCTGGTCTTGCTTGCCGGACTTCCAGGAGGCCGAGGCGAGCTTGGGGTCGCGGAAGGCCACGATGCGGCCGATGGCCTGGGCGCCGGCGGCGTGGATCTCGGCGATCGCCTTGCGGGCGTCGTAGTAGCCCTTGGCCGCGCCGATCTGGCGGGCCAGCGGCACCCGGGACGCGTACCCGACCTCGCCGTCCTCGTCCTTCACGTCCAGCTCGACGGCGTTGAGCTTGCCGCTGCGGACCAGGGCGAGGATGTCGCCGCGCAGCGTGTCGTCGCCCCAGCCCACGGCTGTGATGTGCGCGGCCCGGATCATGGGGCGGCGCCCCCGGGCGGACACGTCCTTGGTGGTGGTGTTTCCGGCGCGGTCCACCGCGGTGACCGTGACGAGGGGTGTGCCCTTCGGCACCGTGACCTTGAAGGCCCCGGCCTTGTCGACAGGGACCCTTTTGCCATTGACGCTCACTCTGGCGTCGGTGGAGGCATTGCCGGCAATGGTCACGGGGGCGGCGTTCTTGATCTCGGGGTCGGCCACCTTCAGCTCGGGAGCAGTGGCATCGACAGTGAAGCCCACGATCTTGCGGTACGAGGCGAAGGGGAGGCTGCTGCCGCCGGCCACCACCAGGGTGTGCCGGCCTTCCTTGAGATGCGGAAGGACGAGTTTCAGGCGGGCGCCATCGGCTGTGACGGGGACCGCCGCACCGTCCAGGGTGACGCGCAGCTTGTCCCTACCGCCGGCCGCGTCGGCGGCGAGGTAGGCACTGACCCGTGCGGCCGCGCGCCCATCGAGGACCACGCCGTCGCTCACCCCCTGGATGCCCGGACCCGGCGCGAGGAACGTCCAGGCTCCGACGCCCGCTCCGGCCAGCGCGACCGCTCCGGTCGTCGCTATGAGGGCGCGCCGACGGGCCGGGCGCCGGAGACGGAGGGAGGAGGCGGAATGCGATATGCGTGTGGGGAACATCGTGAGGTCCTTCGTGCCGTGGGCGTGGGCCGGATGTGCCTCCATTCATTGCCGCTCCGTGTGCCGGTCGCCTTGCTCTGCTCAGATTTCACACGAACGGCCGCGATCAGGTCCGGCGCGGCGGCTACGCCAGGCAGGGGACAGTGCGGTATGAGGGCTCCCGTCGCAGGTAGTCATGGCGCGACACATTGCCGTGGAGAGGCTTCCGATGCGCCACCCGCTCGTCCCGCTCGTCCCGCTCGGCGCCCTGGCGGGCGCCGCCCTGCTCGCCACCGGCTGTTCCACGGGGCCGTCACCGGCCGCGGGGCGACACCATGCCGCCGCGTCATCGGCGGCGGCCGGCCCCGTCGCCGCGAAGGGCCCGGCGGAAGTCGGCGCCAACGAACTCGGCCAAGTACCGGTGCTGATGTACCACCAGCTCACCGAGAATCCGGCCAGCGTCTACGACCGCACCCCGGCCGACTTCCGGGCCGAGTTGGAGCGCCTCGCTCGGGAGAACTACGTGCCGGTGACGGCACGGGACTTCCAGACGGGCCGCATCGACATCCCGGCAGGCACGCACCCTGTGGTCCTGACGTTCGACGACTCGACCAACAGTCAGGTGCGCCTCGGCCCGGACGGCACCCCGGCGACGGACACCGCAGTCGCCATTCTGGCGGAAACCGCGAAGAAGTACCCCGCCTTCAAGCCGGTGGCGACCTTCTTCGTCAACGCGGACGCCTTCTCGGCCACAGGCTCCGCCAAGGCCCTGGCCTGGCTGAAGGAGCACGGGCACGAGGTCGCCAACCACACCGCCCGCCACGAGAACCTGCGATCCCTGGACCGGGCGGGCGCCGCGAGGGCGATCTCGGCCGGCCAGGAGGCGATCGAGAGGGCCGCGCCCGGGACGCAGGTCACCTCGCTCGCCCTGCCCTTCGGCGCCATGCCCCAGCCGGCCGGGCTCGCCATGCACGGAACGGGCTACCGGTACGACGGGGTGTACCTCGTGGGGGCCAACCCGTCGCCCTCGCCGTTCGCGAAGGCTTTCACCCCCGGTGCGATCCCCCGGATCCGCTCAGCGGGACACAATGACGAGGACGCCGAGTTCGGTTCGTCGCGTTGGCTGGACAAGCTCGCTGCCGGAAAGAGCCGGTACATCTCGGACGGGGACCCGAACACCGTCGCCTTCCCGAGCGCCTTGCAGTACGAGCTGTCGCCGGCCTTCGCGAAGCGGGCGCGGCCGTACTGACCCGTGTCGGCATCGCAGGCGGTGACAGCACCCGTGTGCCCCGTGTGCCCCGTGTGCCCCTCTGTGCCCCACCTGGAGCCTGCCGGAATGTCATCGCTCTCCGGCTTTCCGAGCAGCACCACACCCTCTGCTGCCCCTCGCTGCGGCTCTGCTGCCCCTCGCTGCACTGGGGCGGCGTCCTGCCGGTCAGTCGTCGGACATGCCGCTCGCCCGGGCGATGCCCTGCACCGCCTGCTCGTCCTGCCTGCGCTGGTGCTGCTGGCCATCGAGCTTGTCCCGCAGCGCGCGCAGCCTGTCCGGGTCGTCCGCGACGTCCGGGGCACCAGGGACATCGCCGCCTTGGCGTGCTCGCCGTCGCCGAGGCGGGCGACGACGTGGTCGGCCCGGTCCTCGTGGCCGGGTTCCAACTTCTATGTGTCACGCGGCCCCGCCGGAAGGCCCCAGGGGCCTCTTTCCGACTCAAGCACCGGACAAACGCCCTCAGATCACGGTGAGCGGCTCTCCGCAGGGCCGGGGATGCGGGTGAGGAAGGCGGCGAGGTCGGCGACGGCTTCGGGGTCGGCGCCGGACCGAGGAGCGGCCGATCTTCGCCGGGTCGATGGGCGTGCGCGGGCCCTGGGTCAGGGCATGCTGGTGAGTGGCCAGGGGTTTGGGGCGTTGCGGCGGATCGCCGCGCGTATGTGGACCATGGCCAGGATGGCGCTCATGTGGGTCTTGCCCTCGGTGTACCGGACGTGATCCTTGCAGAACCAGAGGGCGTTCTCGGGATGCCCTTCATGATCGAGCGGTGGCGCTATCGCACGGAAGAATACGAGCGTGAAGGTCTCGTAGTCGTGGTCCCTGGAGGACGCGTTGCAGATCGCGCAGTACGGGGGCATCACAGCTGGTCGACTCCACTCCGCCGAACGAACCATGATCGTAAGCCTACGTTCCGGTGGCGGTCTCGTAGCCGCGGCCGATCTCGTCGGCCGCGGGGCGCGGTCTGGCCCGAGCACGGTATTCCGCGCATAGTGAGGGCTTGTCCTGACGCCATATGGCCTGTGGGTGCGCCGAGTTACGCGATACGGTACGAGCCCGGAACGGCCGGGCGCGGGGAGGGCGGACGGGGATGTTGGAGCAGGCACTGGTGGCGCTCGCCAGTATGGGTGGGGCCGCTGTGGTGCAGGCCGCGGGGACGGATGCGTGGGCCGGGCTGCGGCAGGCGCTGGCGCAGTGGTTCGGGCAGGGGGACGAACAGCGTCAGCGGGCCGAGCTGGAGCGCCTTGACCGTACCGCCGCGGAGCTCGCGGGCGCGCAGGAGAGTGGCGAGGCGGACGCGGAACGTGCGCGCGCCGGGCACGACGCGGTGTGGAGGTCCCGCATCGAGCTCCTGCTCGAGGAGCTGCGGGAGGACGAACGGCACCGTGCGGCAGAGGCGATGCGCGAGCTGTTGCGGCGGCACGCCTCGCCCGGCGCGAACGAGTCGGGCACGGGCGGGATCGCGGTACAGGGGGACCTTCGGATCCATGCCGACCGGGGATCAGTCGCGGCCGGCGTCGTGAACGGGGATGTGAATCTCTCCGTCCCTCCGGCGCCGGATCCGATCCAGGGCTGAACGGACCGGCACCGGCTGACACAAGCCCACCACACACCGCCGCAGGCGACGACGAAGCGGGCCGCCGAGGCGTCACCGTCCATGCCGACAACGGCAGCGTGGCCTTCGCCCACGCCGAGCAGGTGCATTTCCACGTCCCCGAGGCAGACGGGGACGCGCCCGACCTGGTGGTGCACGCCTACCGGATGACCGGCGACATCATCTATCAGCAGGCCGGCCCGCCGCGTTCGGATCGGGCGCCCGCACTCACCTTCCTCCTGGGTGTCATGCTCGCCGTCGCCCTGGCCTGGGACGGCGCGCAGCTGGGTTCTCAGACCGCTGACCGGTGGGCCGCCGCGGCCTGCCTCGTGCTGGGAGCCGCGGCCGGTGTCGTCCTTGTACGGGGTCGCCGCCGACGCCGGCCCCAGGATCAGCCCTTGCCGCCCAAGGAGCTGCGCAAGGCGGCCTCGTCGCTGGCGCGCACCCTCGCAGAGCACTACGCACGGGAGGAGGCCGGTGTCCGCGTCCACGACCCCGGTCCGCTGCCGGTGCGCTGGACGGCGGCCCCGCGCGGCATCGGCGACCACGCCGCGAACCTCGCGGGCGCCGGGCGGGCGGCGCCCCGGCTCGACGGCTCCTTCTCCGACGTCGTCCCGACGTACGAGGACCTGCCGTACGGCCGCCTCGTGGTCCTCGGTGAAGCGGGTGCCGGAAAGTCGGTGCTCGTCCTCCACCTGGCCGCCGGTCTGCTGGCACGGCGTACGGACCGCGATCCGGTGCCCGTCGTGTTCCCGCTCGCGTCCTGGGACCCCTTGGAGGGAACGCCGCTGTGGTGGTGGGCGGCCGGACGGCTGGCTCAGACGCACGCAGGGATCCTGGCCGGGGAAGGCTCAGGCGCCTCGGCCCGCAACACCGCTCACCAGCTCATCACGTCCGGACGCATCCTGCCCATCCTCGACGGCTTCGACGAACTCCCCACCGCCTCGCGTAGGAAGGCCCTCTCCCAGCTGTCCCAAAGCCTGCTGCCCGACGGCCGCTTCGTCCTCACCAGTCGCACCGCCGAATTCACCGACGCGTTGAACGCCACCGGGCTTCGCATGCCCAAGACGGCGGCCGTCCAGCTCCAGCCGCTCGACGTGGCCGACCTGCGCGCCTACCTGCCGCGCACCACCCGTGAGCAGGCCGACTCCACCACGAAGTGGGACCCGGTCCTGGACCGGCTCGCCGCACCCGACGCCGACGCCGACGCCGACTCCGACGCCGACTCCGACGGCTACGCGGCGCGGCACTTGCGCGAGGTTCTGCGCACCCCGCTCATGGTCTCCCTCGCCAGAGCCGTCTACAGCGACACCACCGCCCGCCCGGACGACCTCCTCGAACGGAGCGATCTCACCACCCGGGACGCGGTGCAGCGGCATCTGCTGAGTGCTTTCGTCGATGCTGCGTACCAGATGAACCCGGCAGCGGTGCCGGGCCGTCATGACCATGTGACGTCCGGTCGCGCCCGTCGGTACCTGGCCCGGCTCGCCCGCAGCCCCAGGCAGGACATCGCCTGGTGGCACCTCGAAGAGCAGGTGCCGTGGACGTTTCGTACCCTGCTGGTCTCCCTCCCCCTGGGACTGCTCCTCGCAGCGACGGTCGCCGCCACCGCCCTGCCCGCACCGGGACAGCCGGACGTCCCCGACCTCGGACTCCGCGCGGCCCTTCTCGCGCTGATCGCGGCCGTGTGCGCCGGAGCGCTCGACTGGATCGCCGAGCACGGAAGCCCCGCCCGTCCCCCGCAGCGCCTGCGCTCACCCCGCGGCGAGGTGCTCCAGGCCCTGCGAGAGCGGCCGGTGGGAGCCGTACTCTCCGTATTGTTTCCGGTGGGTGGGCTCGCCGTCTGGATCTGGGCCGTCGTACGCGGCAACGGTCTCGCCGTCCTCTTCGCCTCCTTCCTGCTGCTCGTCCCGCTGGCAGCGGTCTCACGGACACTCGCCGTCATCCGCGGGCCCGCCGACGTCCAGCGAAGCGACCCCGTCACCCTGCTGCGCCAGGACCGTCGCACCGCACTGGCCCTGGCACCTCTCTCCTTTCCCCACACGCGGACCATGCTCTCCGCGCAGAAGGTGCTGCCCGTCCCGGTAGTCGCCACCATCCTGTTCTGGGGCTTCGGGCGCGGAGAGGACGCCGTCACCCCCTGGCGCTGGGCGGCCGTGTACGGCGCGTTGGCCCTGTGGTGGTGTCTGTGGAGCTTGGCCATGTCGGCGTGGGGCCGCTACACGGTGGCGCGCTGGTGGCTCGCCTCGACGGGACGCCTTCCCCGGCAGCTCACCAGGTTCCTCGCGGACGCACACCGCCGCGGCGTGCTGCGCCAGACCGGCGGTGTCTACCGGTTCCGGCACATCGAACTGCAGCGCATGCTTGCGGCGGAAACAGATCCGCAGGACGCGGGACGCCGTACGGGCCGGGCAGGGCGTCTGTGCGCCGGAGCATTGGCCGCGTTGGCGGGCCTGACCGCCGTGGTCCTCCTGGCCAGCTCGGTGTTCACGGCCCCCGGCGCGATGGGACCGCTCCGCACCCTCGCCCCGGCCTGCGAGCTGCTCCCGCTTCGGTCCGTACGCCTCCTCATGGAGCGCCCGGCGGTCGCCGGACAGCCACGTGTCGATATCTTCTCCGACGCCAGGGGCTTCCTCGATGACGGCTTCAGCCGGCCGAAGCGCGCCGACGACCGCCGTGCCCGTGCGCGCAGCTCCTGCGTGATGACGGAGCAGTCCGCGCTGCGGCCCGACACGGAGGTCACGTTGACCGTGGCTCTCGCCGCCGGAGCAGGGATGGTCAAGAGCGCCCAGCGCGCGCAGTACGAGGTGGACAACCCGGGGCTGCTCGACGCCCGGGTACGGCGTTCGGGCGCCAACTGGTACCTGGCCACCGGTACGGAGTGGGGGTCGTCCCGTGACGGTCAGTCACGCCCAACCGAACAGCGCATCCCCGTCGGCTGGGCCCGCGGCCGCATGGGGAACGCGCTGGTGGCCGTGGACGTGGCGCTGGAGTTCGGCACCGAGCGGCAGGCCCAGCAGGCTGCGGAGACGCTCGTACGAGAAGTCCTCGAACGCATCCGCCGCACCTACGACCTTCCCGCCGGTCCGGTCCCTGAGGGAGCACCCCTCACGCGCGTCCAGCACACCGGATCTCCAAAGACTCCCGCAACGGGGTCTTCGACAAGGAGCGCACGGGCCATCTTGCAGGCCCGGTCTGGAAAGAGAGCGATCCCGCACGCATCGAGGCGCTCGACAAACTGGTGGCGATGAGAGTGCCACGCCAAGCGCAGTGCGACGAACCGGACAGTACGCAGGATACGGGCGCCGACGGCGGCCTCACCTGCACAGCGAGCCGTGGCCCTGCGGCCGGCTTCCGCATGGCCCTTCGACCGGCGTCTCGGGCGCGGCCTCCTTGAACTGGCGTGCCAGAACGAGGGCCTTCTCCAGCTCGGGCCGGACCTTGACCCGGGTGCTGATCTGCTCCTGGAAGATCTTGTGGCAGTCCGCAGCACGGAGGGCTTCGAGCTGGCTCCCCAGCTCCTGGCGGGCGGTCGACGTACGGGCGTAGCCGATGCGCACCGGCCGCTCGGTGCGGGGCGCCGGGACGAGGGCGAGCGCGGGGCCGCGCGTCCAGGCCCGGCCGGGGAGCCGGTCGGCTGGGACGGGGACGTCGAGGTGCTCGCGGAGTGCGGGGACGAGAGCGAAGCGGGGGGTGTGGTACTTCGCGGCGGTCTTCCCGCCTCGGGTACGGCACGGGCTCCCCGCCGGAGCCTCACACTTCGGACAGTCGTTTCGTTCTACCGCGTTTGCTGCTTGATCGGGCATCAGAACCGCGAACCACTGACGACAAGCAGCCATCGAACCGTTGGTCTTGATCCCCACCACACCGGGTTGCCGCCGGATACCATGGCGCCCCATCGTTCTTCACCTGGGGTGTCCATGCTTTCCCTGGCCGAATTCCTGCCGGACCGGGCGGCCGAGGAGGCTGTCGTCCGCGCGCTTGACAAGATGCGCCACGTCTTCAGCATGCAGGGACGACTGGACAAGCTGCGAAGTCCGGTGGCCGACCTCGTCGCGAGCCCGGACCCACAGGCTGTCTACGCCCACCGCGATGCAATATGCCGCGAACACTTCGTGATGCTCTACGCCGCGGAGACGGATTGCGTACCGCTGTTCCGCTTGCGGATCGAGGGCGTCGGTGATCGAACCAATCTGGAACTCTTCCTGTTGGTGGCGGGGCGGATGGGCGCAGCCCGTGTCATCCGGTACCTCGGCGAGCAGGGCGTCGACGTCAACGCCGCCGAGAACGATGGCACGCACCGACACACCGCTTTGCACTGGGCGGTGTACCAGAACCACAGTGACGCCGTGGCCGCGTTGATCGCACAACCGGAGATCGACCTCGAAGGCTTCGACGGACACGGAACGACCGCGCTCGACCTGGCCCTCTACCAGTCCCACCGCATCGAGTCGGCGAAGCTGCTTACCGCCGCCGGAGCGCATATCCATGCCGACACGGTCGTACAGGTGGCCCGGCGGCACGACCTAGCGGCGCTGGAGATCGTGCTGCGTCACGGAGCAGACCCGAACGCCTTCAGCCCGAAGACCGGCATCGCACCGCTGCACGCCGCGGCCATGGGGCTCGGGGAGGACGTGGTCCGACGACTGCTGCAGGCCGGCGCTGACCCGCTGCTGCCGACCCGGCGCAAATTCAAGGCCACAGGAGTGATCTACCCGCGCGGTGCCACCCCCATCGACTACCTCGATCTGGGTGGCCCTCACCTGGTCGGCCTGGCCGCCTCCAGGGAATCCCAACTGGCGCTGACAGATCGGGCCGCCGAGTTGCGCGACCTTCTCACGCAGGCGGTCACCGACCGTGCTTTTTCGCCCGTCGGCGAGAGCAATTGACGGAAACCCTGCAAGATCCACGCTGCGAGAACTTCGCCGCGCCACGGCTGGCAGTGCACGCAGCGAACGCCGCACTTCGGGTCAGAGAACGGAAGTCCGGAGCCTCTCAGCGGGTGACTCCGTGACGGACCGCCTTCGGCTGTACGGGTCTGCAGCTATTCGTCCTCGCCGTCCTCGCCGTCGGTGTGCGGGTCGCGTAGCTGCCGCAGGCCCGGGGCCGACGGGCGTGTGAAGGCGTAGCGGCCGAGGAAGTTGATGTGGTCGTACTGGAGGGGGGACTGGTTCACCTCCACCCGCCTGCACCGCCAGATAGCCGACGGCATCCCCAGCGCCCGGCTCGTCGAGATCCCCACCGGCCACCTGCCCATGCTCGAGCGGCCCGAGGCATGGCAGAAGCTCATCACCAACTTCCTGGCCGAGTCATGGACCGTGCTCGGGGACGACCACGTGCCGGTCGCGTCGCTGATCGAGCGCTACTTGGCCTACCTGGCCTGGGGCGAAAAGAGCAGCAGTGAAACCCTCCGAGTGGATATGGTCGGCCTCATGTCGATCGAGATACCACGATGGGCTCACCGTGACGCGCGGGGGGCATGTGAGCACCGTGCCGCGCAAAGCGGCGCCTACTGGAGGGCCTTCCACCCGCAGCAACGCACATTCGATTACCTGTGCCCAGCATGCGCATCCGGTGCCGACCTGGACCTTTCGGGAGGTCTGGTACCGGTGTCACCGGACCTTGTGGAGCGTCTTGAGCGGGAGGGTATCTGGGAGGGAGTGATCGGGTTTCCCGGCCCCGTCGATGCTCCTCAGCAGCTCGGCCTGGTGCGGCAGCCGCTCGGCGTACGCCTCAAAGGAGTTCGAGCCGTCACGCCTATAGCCGATGGACCGGGAGAGCGCTGGATCGTCGCATGCGACGACGGCCTGATCGAGCTGGACTCCGTCGGCGACGGTGCCTTGAGGCACATCGCTGCCCTTCCCGCCGACCAGCTGGCCCTGGGCGACGATGACGAACTGGTACTGGCCACCGATCAGGCGGGGCGCTTCGTCGCCCTCGCGCCAGCGGGCGGCCGCCATGGTGTGGTGATCGAAACCTCTACCGGGCGCGTCGCCATGCACCTGGACCGCGGTGACTATCGCGAGGACCTCTGCCGGTTCCCTCTGGCATTCGCCGACGTCGCAGGCCGAACGGTCCTGGTCCACGCCACCGAGTGGAACCGCCTGGACTGCTCGGACCCCTCCACCGGTACCCGTCTGACGGACCGCGACACTCCCCAGTACCGGGCCCCCGGCGAGCATGACGCGCACTACCTCGACTACTTCTTCTGCGGCCTCAGCGTCTCTCCCGGGAGCCGTCGAATCGTGTCGGACGGGTGGGTATGGCAGCCCTGGGGAGTACTGACCGTCTGGGACCTTGAGGCATGGCTGGACGGCAACCCGTGGGAGTCCGAGGACGGCCCCTCCCGCTTCACCCTCGACCCCCGGACTTGGGTGTGGGACGGGCCACTTGCCTGGCTCGACGACAACCGCCTCGCGGTGTGGGGATTCGGAGTGGACAAGCACCTGCACGACGGCGTGCGCATCTACGACGTGGAGCGCCAGGAGGAGACCGACTGGTTTCCCGGGCCGACGGCAGACCTGACCAGTGACGTGGAGCGCCAGGGGGCGACCGACTGGTTCCCCGGGCCGACGGCAGACCTGACCAGTGACGGCACACTCCTTTACGCCCTCGGACCCGACCTGGCCGTCTACGACATAGCCACCGGCCGCCGAATGCTCAGCCGTCCCGGCTTCACAGCACGCGCCCGCCATCCGCGCACCGGCCGCCTGCTGGCGATCGGCACCGACGGGGACACAGAAACGGCCCGCATCACCAAGATCGAATAGCTCTGCGAGGCGTAACGCGATCTGCGACTCACGGACGCTGCCTGACTGGAGCAGGCGAAGGACCTCTGCGGCGTCGATGCCTCCATCTCGGACCAAACGAGCATGATCGCCTTCAAGAAACCAAGGTTTGCGCCAGACCGACGCCCTCACCGCGGCCGGCTGCCGACGCATCTTCGCCGACAAGAAGTCCGGCAAGGACGACCTCCGCCCGGAGCTGAAGGCATGCCACGCCTTCCTCCAGCAGGGCGACACCCTGGTGGTGCCCTCACTCGACCGCTACGGGCGCTCACTGAGGACCGCCCGGCCCTGAGAATTGGCTACGGAACGTCGCGATGGCTACGGAGAGCTACTTGTCGGGTGGCGGCAGCTATAGAGAACAGGGCCAACAGCGGCCGCGCGCATCGCGTCCATCACCGCGGCGGTGCTCAGCCTCCGGACGATTCAGCGGGCATGGTGTGGGCCCTTCGGTGCTCAGGCAGCCGTGCCGAAGCCGGAGGCGGCCGGTTGCTGTTCGCGGAGCTGGGTGAAGTCGACGTCGAGCTTGGGGTCGTACGCCTCCGGCTGAATGCCGAGTTCGTGCGTGCTGTACTCGCCGAACCGCTTGATGTGCTCGGTCAGGTACGGCGAGATGTGGCCGCGCCGGCCCTCCGGCAGGGTGCTGGCCAAGGCCGTCGGCCGCGGGCGTGGGCGGGGCCTCATCCACGCCGTCGACTCCGCGGAGGCGCCGGCTGGGGCGCCGGTGCTCACCCTGGATCGCGCGCTGCGACCTTGTGGCCCTCCGGCAGCCGTCCGGCCAGCCGCTCCTCGTCGGTGAGCTTGACCGGCAGGCCGTAGCGCTCCAGCGTGGCCCCGGTGAGGACGAGTAGCGGGTCGGTGTCGGTGTCCTTTGCCGGGTCCGGACAGCTTCGGCTGCCCGAGCTTGGCCTCCTTGAGAGTCCAGTCGCCCCTGTGGACGGGTTTGGCGTTGACCGTTGACCGCTTCAGCTCTGGTCAGGTGCTGAGGATGGCGGCGAGGTCGTCGGGCAGTGGCATGGGCTTGGTGAGGGGGACGTTGGCTCTGCCGGTGTTGCCTTCGGGGTAGCGGCCGAGTGCTGATCCGGGGGCGGCGACGATGATGCGGACGACCTGGCCGAGGGTTTCGCGCCGGTCGCGCTGTCGCAGGGCGAGGCCGAGCATGGCGATGTGGTTGCGGGTGTGGGGCCAGGGCCAGGGCTGGGACAGGATGTGGGCCCGCTCCAGGTGGCGCCATCGGTCAGCGGGGTCCGCAGCGGTGCGGGCGGCGGTCATTTCCGCGGTGTAGGCGGTGCGGACGCCTGCGGGCATGGGGCGGGGCATCAAGGTCTCCGGTCGGGTCAGTTGCAGCAGGTGCAGCCGGGCTTGCAGCCGCATGAGTCGGTCTCGGCGACAGCTTTGGGGCCAGTGGTGGGGATGGGGCCGCAGCAGGCGTCTCCGCGCCAGGCTTCGCGGCCTTCCTTGACGGCGACGGCGGCAATGACGAGGGCGGCGATCGGGTCGGCCCAGGACCAGCCGAAGAGGCTGTTGGCGAGGAGCCCGACCAGGAGGACGGCGGAGAGGTAGGTGCAGAGGAGAGTCTGCTTGGAGTCGGCGAGGGCGGTTGCGGAGCCGAGTTCGCGTCCGGCCTTGCGCTGGGCGGCGGACAGGAACGGCATGACCGCCAGCGACAGGGCTGCGATCACGATGCCGGGGGTGGAGTGCTCGGCTTCGCCGGTGCCGGTCAGTGCCCGGATGGCGTCGACGGTGACGTATGCGGCGAGGGCGAAGAAGGAGAAGGCGATGATCCGCAGGGTGCGCTTCTCGCGGGCTTCGCGGACGTCGTGGTCGGTCGCGGAGAACTGCCAGGCGACCGCCGCGGCGGAGGAGACCTCGATGACGGAGTCGAGGCCGAAGCCGATCAGCGCGGTGGAGGAGGCCAGGGTGCCGGCGGTGAGCGCCACGATCGCCTCGATCACGTTGTAGGTGATCGTCGCGGCGACCAGCAGCCGTATTCGCTTGGTGAGGACGTCGCGGCGGGTCGGGGACGGTCCGAGGGAGATCGCGGTCATCAGCAGCAGTCCTTCGTCTCGGCGTCGACGCAGGTCTTGTCGGTCTCGACGGCGACGACCGCGGTGCGAAGGTCGTCCAGCGCGTGTCCGAGCCGTTCATCGGCGAGCTCGTAACGGGTGCGGCGGCCGTCGGGGACGGTGATGACGAGGCCGCAGTCGCGCAGGCAGGCGAGGTGGTTCGACAGCCGGGTCCGGGAGACGCCGATCTTGTCGGCGAGATCGGACGGATAGGCGGGGGCATCCCGCAGGGCCAGCAGCAGCTGGCAGCGGATGGGATCGGCGAGAGCACGGCCGAAGCGCGCAAGCACCTCGACGTCCGGGGCGATGGTCAGCACCCTTCGACAATACAAAGTTGCCTGGATTCAGGAAAGCCTGAACTCTCGGCGGTTTGTGAGACCCGATGCGTCGGCGGTCAGCGGCCGCTGAACCTGCGGCCGAGATGGGTGACCTTCCCGTCCCTCCAACGCCTCCTCGAGTCGGACGGCGCGCAGTGGCGAGGAACTGGATCTGCGCAGTGGCGAGCTTGAGCTGGCCCTTCAGCTCCTGACACCGTCGGCGGAGCCTCGCGTTCCTGGCAGTGAGCCGGTCGATCTCGCTCCGGCCGCCCGGGACGGGTTTCGCCGGGCACGGGTACAGCTCGCGCTTGTATCCCTCGCGCACCTCTTCGGCGACCGGCACGGGTGGTGATCGCCTCCACGAATGTGAGTCCTTGCCACTGATCGAGCCCGGCGGGCCGGATCACGGTCGGTCCGGCCACCGGCGGGCAGGCGCTTGGCTTTGACGGTCTGATTCGGTTCAGGCACGGATTCCGTGAAGGGCATGCTGAGGCAGTTACCGGTCTGCAGTCGGGCGGAATCCTGCTCGGTCTGCTGTTCTGGGCGGATCGCTGCGAGGGAGAATGCTGGCATGACGACTTGAAGAGCACCGGCCGGGCGACAACACTGGCGAAAGGTTGCGACCTGGGACACGGTTCTCGACAGCGATCGGCGAGTCTGCGCCGCCTGCGGAACGTCCGTCTGCTCGTATCAGTACCGCTTCCACCCGCCCGAGTCCTCCATGTTCGAGCGATGCGTCGGGTTCGCTTGGTGCTCGGGCTGCCGGGTCTACTCCGGCAACATGGTTCATGTTCCTCGCAAGCAGGTCCTGGTCGACGCACTCGCCTCTCTTCCTCCTGAGCAGCGAGAGCGGCTTCTGCGTTCGGAAACGCGACTGATCGATTTCCTGGACCGTCAGGCCCGACGCAGCAGAGGTTGAGGCCGGCGGCTGGCGGCGATCAGGAGGAGCCGCTCGTAGCAGCGGGAGCTTCGCTACGGCCCCTACCAGGACTTCTGCCGACGCATCTGGGTGGGCGCCGAGCACATGGCGTCCGAGGTCCCCGAAGGACTACGCAACCGTGCCCGGCCGGTAGCCGTTCACTCCCACCCGGTCCGGTGCCGCAGCCACACCCGTGCAGCGGCGGCGGCCTGGGGCCTGGTGAGCCCGCAGGAACGGCACTCCGGGCGGCGCCGGCCGCCGCGCGGACCTCTCCCAGTAGCCGGCAAGCCCTGCAGTGAACGCGGTGAGCACGGCGTCGTCCGGCCGCGGCAGTCCCTCCAGGGCCTTCTCGGCTTCCGTCGGGGTGTGCAGACCCTCAAGCCCGGCGGCGAACCCGCTCGGTTGGAGCTCGGCTGTCCCATCGGCCACGAGCCGAGGGGGTCACTCCAGGTCGCTGGGTAGCGTCACCGCGAGTTTGCCGTCTTCGGTCATACCGTGGATACTGATCCGCTCTTTGTCGAACCGCTCCCAGTCGCACTGGATGCGGAAGACCTTGTGCGAAGGCGCGTCGGAGACGTCGAGAGTCGTCGTGAAGTCACCGGCGTCCGTCAGGAGACGAACCGCCTCGCGTGCGTCTTGAGGGTCTCCCTCGATGAGCCGGGCGAGGCGGTCCAGGCTGGTCACGATCTCTTTGCGGCGCAGCCCGTCGGGCTCGAACAGCTCAATGATGCGATAGGAGAAACCCTCGTACGCACTGTCGATCAGCATTTGCCGCTGAACAGCGGCCTCCTCTTCATCAAGAGGGAACACATCCGCGGGCACGGGCGCCGGCACCTTGGGAAAAATCCGTGGCGCGCCGGCCGCATCGGGGACTTCGTAGACGACCCCTGCGGCCAGCAGCAGGTCCAGTACATCGGCGTGGGTACGCAGAGGCGGCCGCCCGTGGTGAGCCGCGTACAGTGCAGCCGTCTCGATGAGCTTCGGCTGCCGGGCTTGCTCATCCTCATCGAGGTCGTCAGGGTCCTCCCAGCAGGAGGCTTCCAAGTCACCTTGGGGATTCTCGCTGTTGCGGAGTCCCAGCTTGAGGTCCTCCCGCGTGGCACCGTTTTCGGCGATGCCCACCCCCAAGAGCAGGAACAGGATCGAGTACGGCCGCATCCGCGACCACCCACTCCGCATTACCTGCTGCAGGTAGTGCTCGCGATCCTGCTCCGTCCAGCGTGCGGGCGGCGTCAAGGCGACCACGTGACTCTCCTTCACAAAACAGACAGGGAAAGCGAAGCATGCCAGCAAACACCGATATGCATGGGTAGGTTCCCACAAATCAGTGACGTACCCCGGCAGTTGATCCGGTCGCCAGGCCGACCCCTCCCCACACAACCTGGCTGGACGGCCCACAGGGTGCACTACGCCGCGTCCCCTCATCGGCTCGGCGGGCTGTCCGGGCGGGACGGCGCCGGCTCGAAGTGGCCAGGTCGGCCAGAACCTGGGGGCCTTGCACGGGTTACGAGAGGTGGCCTGCGGTGAGGTCGATCTGTCCGAAGAGGATGGCGTAGCCGCCGGGCAGGGCTCTGAGGATGCCGGCCAGGAGGTCGGGGCCGGCCAGGCGGGCCACGACCGCAAGGACGGCACCGGTGTCCCAGCGGGCGACGGCCGGGCTGACTCCCGTGCGTGCGGCGAGGTCCTTGACGAAGCCCCATCCCGTGAGCTGGTCGAACTCGGGGATCTGGGTGGTGAAGGTGAGGGCGGCTTCCGTGGGGAGCCGGGCGGCCAGGCCGACGCGTTCAGGGCCGGTCAGGCGGCGGCCGAGAGCGGCCAGGACACGGTGGACGGCTTCGGCCGCGCGATCGGTGTCGGGGTAGGCACCTTCGTACTGCACGGCCTGCAGCATCTGCTCGTAGGTCATGTCCGGGGCCGGCCGATGGAGGACGGGCTGGTCGAACACAGGGCAGGCCTTTCATGTCGAGGAAGACTGGGGAGGCCCTCGCCGGTGGGGGGTCAGACAGGGCGTGGGCGGCCGAAGAGCAGGTCGTAGTCGGGAGGCAGTTGCAGGAGGATCCGCTGGAGAAGGTCGTCGTCGAGGGCGTCGGCGACGACGCTGAGGACGGCGCTGACGTCCCAGGCGGCAGTCTGCTCCGTCGCGCCGTCGATCCAGGCGGCAGTGGCGCGTATGAACCGCTGCGCATCGAGGGGTTCGGCAGCGGGCAGCGGGTTGAGGAGGATCAGCGCGTACGCCTCGGGCAGGCCCGCGGCGACGCGGGCGCGGTCCTCCCCGACGAGGTGGGCGCCGAGCAGGGCGAGGACGACCCTCGCGGCGCGGTCGGCTTCCTGCCGGGTGGTGTACTCGCCGCGCTCTTGCACGCGTTCGAGGAAGGCATCCTGGCGCAAGGTCATGGCGCATCGCCTTTCGGCGCTCTGTTGCCCCGCGCGTGTGCCTGGTGCGGTCCGCGCGGGAACAGCGGACGGGCGGCGGGGGGGGGGGGGGGGGGGGGGGGGGGTTCCCCCCCCCCCCCCCCCCCCCCCCCCCCCCCCCCGGGGGGGGGGGGAGGGGGGTGCGGTGGGGCCCGGGGGGTTTTGTGTTTGTTTTTTGGT
>NZ_JBWKDK010000030.1:83804-95674 GCF_056436005.1 Streptomyces sp. NPDC043854 | reverse complement strand
CAGCGCCTGCGCACCACCCTCGTGCGCGAAATCGGCCTGGAGCCCTCGGCCGCCCTGCGCCGCCTCCAGCGCTCCATCCTCATGGCCGGCCCCGAGCACCCGGTGGACGCTCCCGAAGCGCAGCCCCCGCGGCTCACCCGCGTCGGCTGACATGGCACACCGCAGGACCAGCAGCCCGGCCCGCGGCCCGGCTCCGGGACACGGGCCGGGCCGGACGGCGACGAGCCCGGGAGGCCGTGCGATGCAGGCGAGGTCGGAGAGGACCCGCACGAGGCTCGTCCGGGCCGGAGCCGAGATGTTCCACCGCCGGGGCTACGCCAACGCCACGCTCGGCGGCATCGCCGCGGCCGCCGGCGTCACCAAGGGAGCGCTGTACTTCCACTTCGGCTCCAAGGACGACCTGGCCGAGGCCGTGCAGCAGCACGGCTGCGCGCTGCTGCACGAGACCGTCCGCGGGCTGCGCGAGGCGGGACTCCCGCCGCTGCAGACCCTGGTCGACACCACCCACTGGCTCGCCCGCGCACTGCACGAGGAGCCGGCGGTCCCGGCCGCCTTCCGTATAGCCAGGGAGTGCGCGGGCCGGCAGCCGCCCGTCGTGGACTTCCTCCATACGTGGCTGGGCGTGGTGTGCGACC
This sequence comes from Streptomyces sp. NPDC043854, assembly GCF_056436005.1. NCBI lineage: Bacteria > Bacillati > Actinomycetota > Actinomycetes > Kitasatosporales > Streptomycetaceae > Streptomyces > Streptomyces sp. NPDC043854. Next base: position 95,039 of record NZ_JBWKDK010000030.1, on the reverse strand, counting down.
TGCTGCGGCAGGCCCGCGCGGCCGGCGAACTGCGCGACCACCGGCCCTGGGACCGCGCCGAGTCGCTGGTGGCGGCCGCCGCCGGCGGCATCGAGGCGATGGCCGGCACCGGAATGCCGTACGCCGAGCTCGAACGCCGCGTCGGCTCCCTGTGGGCGCTCTTGCTGCCCAGCCTCGTACCGCCGGGCCGGGAAGAGGACTTCCGGCCCGGCGCCCCCCGGCCCCCGACCGCGCCGGCGGACCCCGCGGCGCCCTGCGCGGCGGAGCTCGCGGGCGCCGGGGTGTGACCCGCCCCGACGCCCCCGACGCCCCGGACGCACCGGACGCGCATCCACCGACAGCCAGGAGGATCAACCGATGACGAGTGACCACCTCGTTCCGCTGCGGACGGCACCCCTGCCGCAGCCCGAGGACGTGCTGACCGACCTGCTCGCCGTGCTGGGCGACGTACTCAAGGTCAAGACCGAGAAGATCGACCCGCACCAGACCTTCCAGTCGCTGGGCCTGGACTCCCTGCTGACCGTGGAGTTCGTCGCCGTGGTCAACACCCGCTACGGCATCCGGGTGCAGGCCACCGACCTGTACGACCACCCCACGCCGGCGTCCCTTGCCCGGCAGGCGGCCCGCGAGATGGGGCGCGCTGTGCCGCAGCCCCCGGCCGGCGCCGCGGCACCCGTGGCGGCCCCGCCGGCGGCGGGGCCGGGCGCGGTCGGCACCGCGGAGATCACCGAGCTGCTGCGGGAGCAACTGGCGGCGATCCTGTGCTGCGACGCCTGGGACATCGACGCCGCGGCCCCCTTCAACCTGCTGGGCGTCGACTCCATCCTCGGCGCCGAGTTCGTGGCCGCCATCAACCGCACCTTCGGGCTGGAGGAGCGGTCGGTCTCCCTGTACGACCACCCCAACCTCGCCGCGATGGCCGCCCACATCGCCGCCCGGACGGGACGCCTGCCCGGACCGGCGCCGGTACCCGCACCGACGGCGGTCCCCGTGTCCGCCGCGGCGCTGGGCACTGCACCGGCGGCGGCCGCCGCGCCCGGGGGCCGCGAGATCGACGTGCTGCTGGACGCCGTGCGCGACGACCGGCTCACCATCGAGGAGGCGCTCGTCCTCCTCGCCCGCAACGGCTAGCCGCCGCCAGGCTGTTCGAGAGCTTCCCGAGGAGGAGCCCGTCCGCATGGACCAGAAAGAGATCCTGACCCGGTTCAAGAACGGCACGATGGACCGGGCACAGGTGGCCGCCCTGCTGGTGGGCGCCGCCGCGGGCGCCCCCGCCGCGGGCACGCCGGCGACCGCGGCCGCCCGGGCGGCCTTCGACAGCGCTGCGTCCCCGCCGCAGGCCCGGCCCCGGCCCGTACGTCCGCTCCCCACCCCCTCCGGCCCCGCTCCCTCCGACCCCGCCGCTGCCGCCGGGTCCTCGCCCGGGTCCGGGGCCGTTGACGCGGTCGCGGTGGTCGGCGTTGCCGGACGCTATCCCGGCGCTGCGGGTCCGGAGGCGTTCCGCGCCCTGCTGCTCGCCGCACCGGACACCGCCGCCACGCCGCCGGAGGGGCGGCCGGGCACCGAACGCGGCCACTACCTGGAGCGGATCCAGGACTTCGACTGGGAGTTCTTCGGCATCCCGCCGCGCCGGGCGGCCCTGACCGACCCCCAGGAACGGCTGTTCCTCCAGGTCGCATGGGAGGCGCTGGAGGACGCGGGCTGTACCGGCAGCCGCCTCGAAGCCCTGCGGGCCCCCGACGGAACCCCCCGCAGCGTCGGCGTGTTCACCGGGGCGGGCACCGCCGACTACCTCCTCCTCGCCGCCGAGGCCTGGCAGCGCGGCCAGGGCGAGCGGCCGCCGCACGGCGGCGCCTGGAGCCTGCCCAACCGGGTCTCCGCGGCCCTGCGCCTGACCGGTCCCAGCCAGAGCGTGGACACCGCCGAGTCCTCCGTCCTGGTCGCCCTGCACCACGCCCTCGCAGCCCTGCGGCGCGGCGAGTGCGCGGCCGCGCTGGTGGGCGGAGCCCACCTGCTGCTGCACCCCGCCGGGCGGCGCGACGGCGCGGGCGAGGGCGTCGGCGCCCTGCTGCTCAAACCGCTGGAGCGGGCGCTGGCCGACGGGGACACCGTGTACGCCCTGGTCCGCGGCAGCGCCGTGGTCCACACGGCCGACCCAGCGGCGGACGGCGGCCGCCCGGTGCGGGAGGCGCTGCGCGCCGCCGGCCTCCCCGACGCCGGGCCGACCACGCCGACCGGGCCGACCACGCCGACCGGGCCGACCACGCCGACCGGGCCGACCACGCCGACCGGGCCGACCGCGCTCACCACCGAGGACGTGGCGCCCGTCGTCGGCGCCGCCGGGGCCGCCACGGGGGCCGCCCTGCTCACCCGCGCCGTCCTCGACCTGCACACCGGCACCGATACGGCCCACCGGACGCCCGTGACGGCCGGGACGCCCGGGACGCCCGGGACGCCCGGCGCCACCGGCGCGGGCACGGCCGCCCCCGAGCCGCGCAGGCTGACCGCCGGCATCCGCGGGGCGGGCGGGACCGAGGCCCACGTCGTGCTGGAGGCCTACCCCGCGGCCGCCCCCGAGCCGCCGCCGGGCGTCGCAGCCCCGGCCGCCGCCGAGCTGGTGCTGCTCTCCGCCCCCACGCCGGCCCACCTGGCCGCCACCGCCCGCCGCTTCGCGGCCCGCCTCGCCGGCCCGCAGCCCCCCGCACTCGGCCCGCTGGCCCGCGCCCTGCGCACCGGACGCCTGGCCATGCCCTGCCGGTTCGCGGTCGTCACCGCCGACATCACCGAACTCGCCCGCATCCTGGACGAGTTGGGGAACGGCGGCGGGGCCGGCACCGACCTGCGCGGCGGCAGGGCCGACCCGCTGGGCCTCGGCGAGGCGCCGGAGACCGCCGCGTACCTGGCCGCCCTGTGGGCAGGCCGGCGGCTGGAGCAGCTGCGCGACCTGTGGCTGGCCGGGGTCGAGATCGACTGGGCGGCCCTGGAGACCGGCTCCGGCGCCGGGGCGGTGTCGGTGCCGCTGCCGCCGTCGGCGTTCCTGCCCGTACCGCTGTGGCTGACCGGCCCGGAGACCGGGGAGGCGGCGGAATGAGCCCCGTCGCCGCGCCGCCCGCACGCGCCGCGGCCGGCAGCGGGCCGGGGGAGAGCCCGGTGAGCCTGTGGTTCTGCCCCAACGACGACCTCGCGCCGGGCATCGCCGCCACCCTGGCCACGTACTGGCTCGACGAGCACGAGCAGGAGATCGCCGGCCGCTTCCTCTTCGAGCGCGACCGGCGCCAGTACCTGGTCGCGCACACCCTGGTCCGCCGCGTGCTGGCGCTGGAGACCGGGATCCCGGAGGCCGAGGCCGTCATCTGGCGCTCCTCGCGCGGCCGCCCGTTCCTCCAGGCGCCGGTCGGCGGCCTGCCGCGCGGCGGGAACTCGCTCGACTTCAACCTCTCCCACGCCCACGCCTTCAACCTGCTGGGCGTGGCCCGGCAGCACCGCATCGGCGTGGACGTCGAGCGGCTCGACCGCGGCGAACGCAGCGGCCTGGACACCATCGTGGCCACCTTCGCCGAGCAGGAGCGCGACTGGATCGACCGGGCGGCGCCGGGCCGTCCGCGCGACCGCCGCGTGCTGCGGCTGTGGACCCTCAAAGAGGCCTACTCCAAGGCCCGCGGACTCGGGCTCGGCCTCGCCTTCGACTCCTTCGCCTTCATCCTGGGCGAGGACCGCGGGGTGCAGCGCTTCCACCCGCCGCCGGACGACACCGCGGAACGCTGGCGGTTCCTGGAGTTCGAGCCCGTGCCCGAGGTGCTGGCCGCCGTGGCCGTCGAGGTCGGCACCGACCCGCCGCCGGTGGTGCTGCTCCACCACGGCTTCCCGTGGCGCCGCGCGGCGCCGCGCCGCCTGGTGCTGCCGGAGCGCGTCCCGGAGCCGGTGGCCTGACCGGACCCCGGCGGCGGCCGGCGGCCCCGGACGTCCGGAGGGGCGCCCGGCCGGCCGCCCTCAAGCGGCCCTCCAGTGGCGGCGGAGCCGGGCCCGGCAGGCTCTGGGGCAGATCTCCCACGGCCCCGAGGAGGACACGAGATGGCCGACAGCCTGCCTGTGCGGCTGCACTGCTTCGCACACGCGGGAGCCGGGGTCTCGGCCTTCCACCGCTGGGACCGGACGGCGGGCCCCGGCGTGCAGACCGTGCCCTGGCTGCTGCCCGGCCGCGACCAGCGGCGCCGGGAACCGCGGGTGACCCGCCTCGACGCTTTGCTGGCCGACCTGCGACCGCTGTTCGACGGGCTCGCCGCCGAGCCGGAGGCCCCGTACGTCCTGTACGGGCACAGCCTCGGCGGCATGATCGCGTACGCCGTCGCGCACCACATCGAGCGGACCGGGCTGCCCCGGCCCGCGCTGCTGGCCGTCGGAGCCTGCCCGCCGCCGGACGAACCCGCCCACCTGGCCGGCTCCGCGGAGCTGCCCGAGGACGAGCTGCTGCGCGTACTGGACTCCCTCGGCGTGCTGCCGCCCGGCGCACGGCCCGGCGACGTCTGGCACCGGATGGTCCTGCCCGTCCTGCGCGACGACCTGCGGCTGGCCGCCGCGCTCCGGGAGGACCCGGGCACCCCGCTGCCCGTGCCGGTGCTCGCCGTCGCCGGGCGCGAGGACCCCATCGCCGGCCCGTCGGCGATGGCCGGCTGGGAACGCTGGTCCACCGTCGGATGCGCCTGCCAGACCGTACCCGGCGACCACTTCTTCGTACGGGGCACCGAAACGCCGCGGCTGCTCGCCCGGGCCGTGCGCGTCCTGCCCCGACTGACCGCACTGGGACGGGGGGCTGCCCGATGAGGCGCGTCGTCATCACCGGCATCGGGGTCGTCGCCCCCGGGAAGACCGGCACCAAGGCCTTCTGGTCGCTGCTGACCTCCGGGCGCACGGCCACCCGCGCGATCTCCCGCTTCGACGCGGCGCCCTTCCGGTCCCGGATCGCCGCCGAGGCGGACTTCGACCCGCTCGCCGCCGGGCTCACCGCCGAGCAGGCCGAGCGCCTGGACCGGGCCGCCCAGTTCGCCCTCGCCGCCACCCGGGAGGCACTGGACGACAGCGGCCTCACCGCACTGCCCGAGCCCCGCCGCACCGGCGTCACCCTCGGCAGCGCGCTGGGCAGCACGACCGCCCTCGACACCGAGTACGCGGCGGTCAGCGAGCGGGGCACGCGGTGGCTGGTCGACCCGGCACGCGCGGTGCACCAGCTCTACGAGTACGCCGTGCCCAGCTCGATGGCGGCCGAGGTGGCCCGTACGGCCGGCGCCCAGGGGCCGGTCGCGCTGGTCTCCACCGGCTGCACCTCCGGACTGGACGCCCTCGGGCACGCCGCCGACGTGATCCGCGAGGGGTCGGCCGACGTGATGGTCGCCGGCGCCACCGACGCGCCCATCACCCCCATCACCGCGGCCTGCTTCGACGCCATCCGCGCCACTTCCACCCGCAACGACGACCCGGCCACCGCCTCCCGGCCCTTCGACCGCACCCGCAACGGCTTCGTCCTCGGCGAGGGCAGCGCCGTGCTCGTCCTGGAGGAGTACGGGCACGCCCGCCGGCGCGGCGCGCACGCCTACGCCGAGATCTCCGGCTTCGCCTCGCGCTCGAACGCGTTCCACATGACCGGGCTGCGCCCCGACGGCACCGAAATGGCCGAGGCCATCCGGGCCGCCCTCGCCGAGGCCCGGCTGCGCCCGGAACAGATCGACTACATCAACGCGCACGGCTCGGGAACCAAGCAGAACGACAAGCACGAGACCGAGGCGTTCAAGAAGAGCCTCGGCGCGCACGCCTACCGCACCCCCGTCTCGTCCATCAAATCGATGATCGGACACTCGCTCGGGGCGATCGGCGCACTGGAGATCGCCGCCTGCGCCCTGGCCATCGAACACGACGTGATCCCCCCGACGGCCAACCTGAACGAGCCCGACCCGGCCTGCGATCTCGACTACACCCCGCTGACGGCCCGCGAACGGCGCACCGACGCCGTGGTCAGCGTCGGCAGCGGCTTCGGCGGCTTCCAGAGCGCGATGATCCTGACCGCCCCGAGCCCGGAGGCGGCCCGATGACCACCCCCACGACCACCCCCACCCCCACGACCGGCACCGCCACCGTGACGGCCGCCGTCACCGGCATCGGCGTAGCAGCCCCCAACGGCCTGGGCACCGAGGCCTGGTGGGCCGCCACACTGCGCGGCGAGTCCGGCATCCGGCCGCTCACCCGCTTCGACGCGTCCTCGTACCCGGTCCGGCTGGCCGGCGAGATCCCCGGCTTCGACGACGCCGCGCACATACCCAGCCGCCTGATGCCGCAGACCGACCGCGTCACCCGGCTCGCCCTGGCCGCCGCCAAGGAGGCGCTCGACGACAGCGGGGCCGATCCGGCGCAGCTGCCCGACTACGCCGCCGGCGTCGTCACCGCCAACTCCTTCGGCGGCTTCGAGTTCGGCCAGCGCGAACTGGAAGCACTGTGGAGCAAGGGCGGCCAGTACGTCTCCGCATACCAGTCCTTCGCCTGGTTCTACGCCGTCAACTCCGGCCAGATTTCCATTCGGCACGGGCTGCGCGGCGCCAGCGGCGTGCTCGTGTCCGAGCAGGCCGGCGGCCTCGACGCCGTCGCGCAGGCCCGCCGCCAGATCCGCAAGGGCGCCGCCCTCGTGGTCAGCGGCGGACTCGACTCCGCCCTGTGCCCGTGGGGCTGGGCGGCCTACCTCGCCGGCGGCGGGCTGAGCGCCGAAGCCGACCCGGCCCGCGCCTACCTGCCGTTCGCCGAGGACGCGAGCGGGTACGTCGCCGGTGAGGGCGGAGCCCTGCTGATCCTGGAGAACGCCGAGGCCGCCGCCGCCCGCGGCGCCCGCGTCCACGGCACGGTCGCCGGCCACGCCGCCACCTTCGACCCCGCCGCCGGCAGCACCGGCACCGCCGGTGCCGACACGCTCGCCGAGGCCGCCGCACTGGCCCTCGCCGAGGCCGGGATCCGGCCCGCCGACGTCGACGTGGTGTTCGCCGACGCGGCGGGCGAGCGCGCCGCGGACCGCGCCGAGGCCGAGGCCCTCACCGCCCTGTTCGGCCCCTGCGGCGTCCCCGTCACGGCGCCCAAGTCCATGACCGGACGGCTGGCCGGCGGCGGCGCGGCCCTCGACCTCGCGGCGGCCCTGCTGACCCTGCGCGACCAGATGATCCCGCCGACCACCGGCACCGCGGCCCCGGCCGCCGACTGCCCGGTGGACCTCGTGACCGGGGCGCCGCGCCGCCCCGGGCGGCCGCTGACCCACGCCCTGGTGCTGGCCCGCGGCCGGGGCGGTTTCGCCTCCGCCGCGGTCATCCGCGCCGCCTGACCCCCACTCCACCCACAGACGATCGACGAGAGGTTGCCATGGAGCGGCTCGAACTGCCTGATCTGACCCGACTGCTGCGCCTGTGCGCGGGCGAGGACGAAGGCGTCGACCTGGACGGCGACGTACTGGACCTGTACTGGCTGGAACTCGGCTACGACTCCCTGGCCATCCTCCAGACCATCGGCTACATCGAGCGCGAGTACGCCGTGAACCTCGACGAGGAGGCCCTGGACGAGGCCGACACGCCCCGCCGGTTCCTGGAGATGGTCAACGAGGCGCTGGCCGAGAAGGCCGCGCTCTGAAGCCGGTGACCGCCGTGGACCCCGCCCAGGATTCCGCAGCGGACCCCGCAGTGGACCCCGCCATGGGCTCCGTCGCGGACCCTGCCGCGACCGGCCCCGCCGCGGGCGAGGCGCTGGAGACCGACGTGTGCGTCATCGGCGCCGGCCCGGCCGGCCTCGCCCTGACGCTGATGCTGCTGCGCTCGGGCGTCCGCGTCGCCCTCGCCGAGCGTTCGACGGCACTGGGCCGCGCCTTCCACGGCGAAATCCTCCAGCCCGGCGGCCAGCTCGTCCTCGACGAGCTCGGCGTGCTCGCCGCCGCCCGCGCCCGCGGTGCCTGCCGGCTGGCGGGCTTCCAGGTACTGGAGGGCGAGCGGCCGCTGCTCGACATCGACTACGGCCGGCTGCCCGCACCCTACGACCACCTGCTGGCCCTGCCGCAGCCGCACCTGCTCACCGAACTCCTCGCCGCCTGCCGGCGGCTGCCCGGCTTCACCTTCCTCGAAGGGCACCGGATCGCCGCACTGCGCGAGCAGCGCCCCGGCAGCCCGGTCACCGGCGCCGTCCTGCACGGGCCCGGCCGGAGCCGCCTCACCGTCGCGGCCAGGGTCGTCATCGGTGCGGACGGCCGCTTCTCCAAGACCCGCGCCTTGGCCGGGATCGAGGCGGGCCGCTCGGAGTCCTTCGCGCAGGACGTGGTCTGGTTCGCCTTGCACGCCCCCGGCAGGGCCACCGGCCGGGTGCGCGTGCACCGCGGCGCGGGCACCGCCGTGCTGGTGCACGACACCCACCCCGACCGGCTGCGGATCGGCTGGACCCTGCCCCACGGCGGCTGGCACGCTGCGGTGGCGCGCGGCATCGATGACATCCGCGGCGGACTCGCCGGGATCCTCCCGCAGTTCGCCGACCTGCTGCACGACCAGCTGACCTCCCTGAAGGACCTCGCCCTGCTCGACGTGTTCGCCTCGCACGCCCGGGAGTGGGTCCGCGACGGCCTCGTCCTGATCGGCGACGCCGCCCACACCCACGGCCCGATCGGCGCCCAGGGCATCAACCTCGCCCTCCAGGACGCCGCCGCCCTGCACCCCGTCCTCGTACGGGCCCTGAGCGACGGACGGCAGCCCACCCGCGAGCAACTGGCGGCCTACCAGGACCGGCGGGCTCCGGTCGCGCGCGCCGTGCACCGCATGCAGACCATGCAGGCCAAGGCGATGCTGAGTCCGTCCGCGGGGCCCCTCGCCCGGCTCGTGCGCGCCCGCGCGGCGAGCCTGGTCGGCCGCACCCCGCTCGGCGCCAAGATCGCCCGCAAGGTGGCGCTGGGCACCGACCCGGCCAGGGTGCGCACCGACCTGTTCACCACCCCGGCGGGCACGCCGCGGCCGGCGTGACATCGGCCGCGGCGGCTCCACCGCGGGCGGTCCGCCGTGCGGCCGCCGCGGCCCGCCCCGCCCCTGCTCAGGGCGCCAGGTCGTCGCGCGTCACCAGGCGGTGGGCGACGAGCCAGCCGTCGCCGGCGGGCACCAGGCGGTCCTCCATCACGCACACCCGGTGCAGCCGCGACTCGCCGCCGCGCGGCGTCAGGAACACCAGCGCGTAGGCGCGCGTGTGCAGCGTCCCGTCGTCCTGCGGCCGGACGTCGAGCATGCCCAGCCAGTGCCGCATACGGTCGCCGCTTCCCAGGTGGGCCGCCTCCAGCCGCCGCACGCTGACCGCCAGCGCGGTACGCCCGCGCACCGGCTCCGGCAGGGTCGGCACGTCGAAGACGGCGTTCTGCGTGAACGTCGACGCCCACCCGTCGGGATCGAAGGAGTCGAACGCCTGCATCTGGCGGGCGTAGAACTGCTGGATCTGCGCGTACCGCAGGCCGGACTCCGTGTCGGGCGCGGGCGTGGGCGCGTCCGGCACGGTCAGGGCGGGGGCCGTCATGGCGGGTCTCCGTTCCGTCGGGTCGGGCCAGCTTCCGCCCGCGGGGTCGAGGCCGCTTCGAAGACTCCTCAAGCGGATCTGAAGACTGTGGAGGAGACCGCCGTACGTCCGCCGTACGCCCGCCGGAGGCGCGCGGTACGCCCGCCAGCGCGACCAGGAGGACCAGCCGTGCCGACATTCACGTATCCCGAACTGCCGCTCGACGGCCTCCTGCGCCGGGCGGCGGTCCGTGACCCGGCCGGCATCGCGATCAGCTCCGGCGGGACCGTGCTGTGCTTCGCCGCGCTCGACGCCCGGGCCGACCGCTTCGCCGCCTACCTGGAGCACACGCTGGGCCGCCGCGGCGCCCGCATCGGCGTCGCCAACGTCCTCGACGCGGACTTCGCCGCCGCGTACTACGGCATCGTGCGCAGCGGGAACACGGCCGTACTGATCAACCCGCTCATCAAGGAGGCGGGCCTGGCGCACGTGTGCCGCGAGGCCGCCGTCGAACTGGCCTTCGTCCCCACCCCCACCGCCGAGCTCCTCACCAAGCTGCGCGAGGAACTGCCCGCCCTGCACACCCTCGTGGTCACCGGCGCCCACGGCGGGGTCGTGCCCGCAGACGCCCTGCCGCTGGCCGCCGCCCTGGACGCCGTCCCCACCGATGCCGATGCCGATGCCGACGCCGCCCGCCCGGCGGGCCTCGGCGCCGGCCCCGCCGACCTGGACGCCGTCGCCTGCGTCCAGTTCACCACCGGCACCACCGGCAGCCCCCGCGGCGTCCTGCTCACCCACCGCAACCTGGTCGCCAACGCCGCGCAGACGGCCGCCGCGCACCGGCTCGGCAGCGACTCCGTCGTCCTCAACCACCTGCCGCTCTACCACACCATGCACCTCAACTCGGCGATCTGCGCGGGCGCCCGGCAGGTCCTGTGCACCGACCCCGACCCGCTGGCCTCCCTGGCCCGGGCGCAGTCCTCCGGGGCGACCCACTACTACGGGCTGCCCGCCCGGCTGCACCGGCTGGCCCAGCAGCTGCGGTCGGCCGCCGAGGAGGGCCGTTACGTGCCCGGGGTCCCCGCCGGCCCCCGGCTGACCGCCGTCCTGTCCGGCGGCACCGCGCTCGACCCCGCCGCCGCCCGCCTCCTGCGGGACCGGCTGGGCGTCCCGGTCGTCCAGGGCTACGGAATGGCCGAGCTGTCGCCGCTGGCGAGCTCCCAGGACCCGGGCGACCCGCTGCCCGGCTCGGTCGGCAGGCCCGTGCCCGGGACCGAGTGCCGCATCGTCGACCTCGGCACCCGCCGGCCGCGGGCGGCGTACGCCACCGGAGAGGTGCAGGTCCGCGGCCCCCAGCTGATGGCCGGCTACCTGGGCGGGGGCGGCGCGCCGGTCGACGCCGACGGCTGGTTCTCCACCGGCGACGTCGGCTACCTCGACCAGAACGGGGCGCTGTTCCTCGTGGACCGGCTCGGCGACGTCTTCAAGCACGACAACGAACTCGTCTCCCCCGCCGCGGTGGAGCGGGTCCTCGGAGAGGACCCGCGCGTGGCCGAATGCGTGGTAGTCGGCTGGCCCGACCCGGTCCACGGGGCAGTGACCTGGGCCGGCATCGTCCTGCGCCAACCGGTCCCGGGGGGGGGGGGGGGGGGGGGGGGGGGGGGGGGGGGGGGGGAGGGGGGGGGGGGGGGGGGGTAA